>BNTP01000181.1 GCA_025996695.1 Bacteroidia bacterium
TCTTTCAACTTTTCTAATGCCTCATACCGACTGGCGGCAAGGGACAGATATTCTTCTTTTGTCATAATATTGAGTGATTTGATGATGACAAAGGTAGTTCGTTTTTGCGACAATTTGAAATGCACCCAATGCGCGAATCTTCTTGTGCCTCCTCTAACTCCCTGTAATCCAAACCCTTAAGCTGCTTATATATCGCAGCTCGCATAATCTGTTCCACACTTGGCATATCTTGACGACCAAATTTGCTCAATTTACACCCTTTCACTACATCGGCCTCAACTAGCTTGATCAACTCAGGATGAAGCTCTAAAATCGTGTCAAACAGCCCTAGTTCAGGGTTCTTTGCCCAATTCGCATTCTCAAATTTCAGCCGTAGCGGCTCGAATAATTGCATTTTCATACCGCAAAGGTAATGTTTTTTTGACACTTAAAACATTTACTGTCTGATATTTGTAATTTATGGACAGACTCTAATTACAAAACTTCCGGCGCTAAAGAAACGATTTTCATATTCACAGCACGCAACTCACGAGCAACCGGTCCGAAGATACGGCTACCACGAAGTTCGCCCGCATTGTTCAACAACACGCAAGCATTGTCGTCAAAACGGATGTAAGAACCGTCTGAACGACGTAATTCTTTTTTGTGCGCACAATAATCGCCTTTGGATACTGCACCTTTTTTAATATCACTGGATGGGATCACATGTTTTACAGCTACGACAATTATGTCCCCAACGGAAGCGTAGCGTCTTCTCGTACCGCCTAAAACACGGATACAAAGCACTTCTTTTGCTCCGGAATTATCGGCTACTGCTAATAGGGTCAACGCATTAAAATTGTATTTAATTGCTATGCAATTAGTTACAAAATTACATTTTGCCGTTTTTTGTAAATCTTGAAAAAATGATCGTTGATTATCAGGCAATTATGAACACAAAATAATTTTAATGCGTTGACCCTGCTACTGCTAATCTTGATTCTTGTTGTATCATATAATTATTTCGCTTTTTCAATAATTTCCACTAAACGCCATCTCTTTGTCTTGCTCAATGGACGAGTTTCCATGATTTTGACCGTGTCTCCGATCGTACACTCTTTTCCATATAAACTCTCACGGAAAGAGGCAAATAGCCAAACTATCTGCCTCTAACCACTTTTGACGGCTTGAATAATGAGAGTTAAACCCTTCTCACTTTTGGCATTTAAGCCATCGGTTTCTACGTTTCTACCTCTACCTGCTTGAATAGTGAGAGCTATGCGAACTATGGGAACTATGAGAACTGTGGCTTCTGTGTGAGCTATGCGAACTGTGGGATGCCAATAAATCCCCTGCAGAAAACATGTCACTACCTTGTGTTAACACAAGTTGCTTTTGATTCTCCTTTTCCTTTTTCGCTTCTTTCTTAAATTCGTTTACTGAGTTGCCCGCAAAAAGCACTGCGCTAACAGCAAATGCAGAAGAAACTAAATAATAAGCAATTCTTTTGAACTTCATTTTTTTACACCTCCTTTCAAATAATTTAAAATGACTACTGGATATGATACCTAAAAAATTAGTACCTTTGCAGGCGAAATAAAAATAACAAGCAAGATGAACTTACTGAATTTTACAACGCCCTTTCCGGACGAGCAAAGTTGCAAACTCAAATGGAAAGAAATGCGGGACAAGGCAGGCATAGTATGCCCCCATTGTGGCAGTACGGCACATTACTGGAAGTCGGACAAAGAATGTTATGAGTGTAAAAAGTGCAAATACCGCCAGAGCTTGCGCTGCAATACCATCATGCACATGTGAAAACTGCCTTTTCGCTATTGGTTCGTGGCATTTCATTTGCTTACTTCCACCAAGAAAAGCTTTTCAGCCAAAGAGTTACAACGCCAATTGGGGCACAAAAACTATGATGCGATTTGTGCATTGTTGCACAAATTGCGCATGGCGATGGGCACACGCGATGCACGATACACTTTATCTGGCGTATTGGAACTTGATGAAGGCTTTTTTTCGACAGAAAGGCAAGCAGAAGAGAAGCAACAGCCACAGAAACGGGGTCGCGGTAGCCAAAAGAAAAGCAAAGTGTTGGTAATGGCAGAAAGTACGCCCGTAGCGGAAGGCGAACAAAAAGGCCAATCGCGTAAGGTAAATCATATCAAGATGCTGGTGATAGAAGATTTGAAATCAGAAACGATAGATAATCAGGTTGTTAAGAACGTATCGACCACATCAGAGATAGATTCGGATAACTCAACGTCTTACACCAACTTGAAAAAATTGGTGGCGCAACATCGCCCACAAGTGATACGCAAGGAGGATATTGGTAAGGTACTACCGTGGGTACATATTGCCATTAGCAATGCTAAAAGAATGATACTCAATACGTTTCACGACGTCAAGCCGGAGTATTTGCAAAGTTATTTGAACGAGTTTTGTTACACATTCAATCGGCGATATTTTGGCGAACGCCAATTTGACCGCCTCTTAGTCGCGGGGGTGGCTTATAAAAATGAATTTAGGTATCATATCCGGTAATCATTAATTTAATTAATAATAGGTTCAATATGCGAACTATGCAAATTTTCAGCAACTGCAAAAAATCCGGCACATTCATTTTTTAACTCACAATTAGCACATTCAGGCAAATAAATATTTTTCCAATCAGAAATAGATTGTCGGGCATATTCTCTCAAACTATTGGGCAAAACACAAAGTTGCGCATATACATTCATATTTCGTCGAGCGAGATTTAAAACAGCCTCTTCCAATTCTGCATTGTAATCATAAGGGTCAATCCATAATTCATCAATATTTTGTGATGCCAAACCAATTGTTTCCATTTGCATAAAGGCGACATGGTAAACAAAGGGGAAATTACGATAAATAAATTCGGCTAATTGGGGTAGTCGTTTATACGTTTGTTTATGAACAACTATTCGCAGACCAATTCGTTGTCTGAATAACGCTAAATTATACAATCCCTCTATGGTTTTGTAAAACGTTTTTGCGCCAACAATACGGTTATGTTCTGTGTCAATGTCAGAGAATATTGGTATATCAATTTGTAAATTGCAATGATTGATTAACGCCAATTTTTGGGCATATTGATAATCTGCAAATTTCACGCCGTTCGACAACAAACTGATGGATGATTTAGGCAATATTTTCTTGATATGCTCAATCATAACAAAAAGATTGTCGCCTATAAGTGTTGGCTCACCACCGGTTATTCCAATATTCTGTGTGTTTTTATCAAAAAGAGAAATTAATTTGAGATTGAACTCCGTTTTGTCATTTTCATGCACAATAGGTGGCTGTGGACACATAATACATCTATGATTACAGCGTTCCGTTGCCATAATTGCATTGTGAGAAGAGTTTATCTCATACAAAACATTAATTGAGCCATCTGTATTGATAAGGACAACATCGCCCTCGCTCAATTCGGAAAGTTGTTGCACATTTGTGACTGTGGGCTGTTTTGTATCAGGCAATAAACCACTTGCCAATATTGCTAAATAGCCTTGGGGGATGTCAGTTGCTTCTTTTGTAACATAAACATAATCATTTTTTGAAAAAATATGCTTCCTATTACAAGTAACTTTTCCTAAAATTTCCGCATTGATATTTTGTGGTGTACCAAATAATCTTTTCATAATTTATTGTATTGATTGTTTTGTAATCCATGACCAAAAAACATTATTGATTTTGGGGTCGTTCTTTTTGATGAGTTCCAGCAAGTGTTGAAGTACCGCCTTATTCTTTTTGCAAGATTCATTTGTTGGGCGATGTCCCACCATATCCCCCTGTTCGGAAAAATTACGGACAGGATCTGCACCGCAAAATGGTTGATAAGCACATTCCGCACATATAGGCAAGCATTCAGTACAAGCATTTGAGATAACATGATGTAAAAATTCTCCATTAAACATTTCCTGATAGGTGTTCTCGTTCACATTTCCCATTTTGAAATAATGATTATTGGCGGTTGCCATCATCCGGGCTTCATCCGAAACATATACATTTCCGTTATAATCATAAATCACGCCACTGATACCCACACCGGCAGGCGATTGTAAATCCACAAAGCCGGTTGCAAAAGGCGTTAATACCCTTGATAGCAATAACTCTGCATAACCTTCAACGAAAACTGTGCCTTTCAAATTGATGTCAATAATATAATCAAGAGCCTCTTTGTAATTTTCTATAAAATCAGCAAGCGGATACGCAATTTTTTGTTTGTCGCGTTTGGCAAATCCATACGGATTGAGTGAACGTAAAAAGATTGAATTAAAGCCCAAACGCACATATTCATCAACAATTTCTTTAAATCGTCCTAAACTATAGCAAGTTGTGGTCATTAATGCTGAAACACTATCTTGCCCCAGAACTTCCCGACACAATTTTAGTTTTTCCTCAAATATTTCGTGATTATGTTCTGTATCTTGCAATGGTCGATTTGTATTATGGGGACTTCTAAAAATTACTTTTTTCTCGCGCGGAGTTATTGTCCGACTCTTTTAAGAGGAGACTATCCCAGATGAAACGAAGTCCATTAATCCCACCTGAAATAATCACTGCAAATTTATTCAAA
>BNTP01000182.1 GCA_025996695.1 Bacteroidia bacterium
CATCAATCCTTCGGACATTGAGAGTATCGAAATATTGAAAGATGTATCAGCAAAAGCCATCTACGGCACGCGTGGAGCTAACGGCGTGATACTTGTGACCACCAAGAAAGGCAAAAAAGGAGGTAACACCATTCACTACCAATACACACTTGGGATTGACCAATCGGCGAAAAAACTTGATTTGCTGAACGCACAGCAATGGACAAAAATACATCAAGAGAATGCCGCTTACTTCAATAACAATCCTTGGGGCGATGCCAAATATAATGCGTTTACTGAGGCTCAATTAGCGGCAACCGGCAAGCCAACCGATAGCGATTGGCAGGATGCTGTGTTGCAAACCGGTTCAACGCAAACGCACGAACTGTCCATCAGCGGGGGCGATGACAAAACCCGTTACCTCCTGTCGGGCAACTACACCGACCAAAAAGGGATTATTCTTAATTCGGGATTTGAACGTTACAGCGGACGCATCAATTTAGATAGGGAAATATCCTCCAATTTGACCGTTGGGGTGACGGCTTCGGCCGATCGGAGTACGCAGGATGCACTTACCACGTTCTCGTCCGGTGATTTTAAAGGTAGCAGCAGTCCATTCAATTCAGGTATCACAAATTCGTTGGTCTATGCGCTGTTTATGCCGCCTGTGATTCCCATACGCGATGCTGTAACAAATAAGTACAACTATTATAACCCGTTTGAAACGAGTGATCTCAACTATTATGGCACGTCGGTAAATCCTGTGTCGGACTTGGTAAACAGTATCGGGCAAACACTGAGCACTTCGCTGTTAGGCAATTTCTATGCGAAATATAAAATTCCTTATGTGGAGGGCTTGGCGGTGCAATACAGTGCGGGTGCCAATGTCAACTACATCACCCAAAATTTCTTTGCGCCTCCCACATCTGCTCTTGGCTTCAATCGTGACATATTAGGAAGAGGTGCCGTGGGCAATCGACAGACGGTTATCAATCAATCGGAATATTTGCTTACCTACACCAAACAATTGACTCCCATCCATTATATAGATCTCTTGGGCGGCTATACCTATCAAGACACCAATACGGACATCGTGCGCCTCCAAACAGACCATTTGGATGATTTTACAAAATTGGGGGCAACCAATGCCACCGGCACTAAAAATTTGAGGAATAGAGCCTATGGTTCTTATCTACACTCCCTATTGGCACGTGCCAACTACACTTTGTTGGAAAAATATAATTTGACAGCCACTTGGCGTACCGATAAATCTTCACGCTTTGCGGCCGGTCACAAATTAGCTAATTTCCCTTCGGTTGGATTTTCGTGGAATGTGAACGAGGAAGAATTTGCCAAGTCTTGGTATCCTATCGTGAGTTCATTGAAGTTTCGAGCTACTTACGGCATCGCCGGCAATCAAGAAATTGACTTTACAGATGCTTTGGGAGAGTCGAGTGAAGATGGCATTTATAACGGAGGGTCAGCTGTTGAGTACGACAAATCCGGCAATCCCGACTTGAAGTGGGAAACTACCACCGAATACAATGCAGGCGTTGATGCAGGTTTTTGGAATGACCGTTTGAACCTTGTTGCCGATGTCTATTTCAAGAAAACTTCCGATTTGTTGGTGCAGAAAGCTCCTCAGGATGGGGAGATAAGCACGGCTCCTCAACTCGTCAATCTTGGAAACCTGACCAACAAAGGTTTTGAATTGGCAGTGAATGCCCGGTTAATAGATAGACGGAAATTCATTTGGTCGGTATCGGCTAATGTAGCTCACAATGTCAATACAATCACCAAGTTAGCAACGAACAATCTGTTAACAAATGGTGGTATAACGCTATTGAGGGAAGGCGAATCGTTAGGTTCTTTCTATGGGCTTGTGTATGAAGGTGTAGATAACACAACCGGAAATATCCTGTTGAAGGACATCGACCACAATGAGAAAATAATACAAGGTTATGGCAGTGAGGACAAAGACTGCGCCATACTTGGCAGCATACAGCCCGATTTTACGTATGGATTTTCCAGCAATCTCACCTATCGCCGTTGGGATGCGTTTGTGTCGCTGCAAGGCTCGCAAGGCAACGAAGTGTATAACAAACTGCGTCGCCATCTCTCCGAAGACAACAGGACGCATAACCTTTCAGCAGATCTTTTGAGTGCCTGGACAGCAGAAAATCCGACAAACACGCCACGCATAGGCGCCATGGATAATTACGGCAGCTCAATCAATGCAAGTGTTCCGTATAGCCGCTACATTGAAGACGGATCTTTTTTGAAGATACGAAACATCACGCTGGGCTATAATCTGCCGGTGAAAATAGATAAAACCACGGTGCAGTTGCGTGCGTTTGTGTCGGCACAAAATTTATATACATTCACAAAATATACCGGTTATGACCCTGAAATAGCAGGAGGGATAGATACAGGAGTTTATCCCACGTCCCGAACGTTCTTAGCCGGCATAGGAATAACATTTTAACGTCTAAATATAAACAATTAAAAAAATGAGAAAAATGAGAAAAAACATCTTTTCAGTAGCGCTGATTGCGCTTTCAGTCTTTGCATTTGCTTCGTGCAGCGATGATGCCAATGACAACAATGGCGGAACCGGAGGTGAAAACACCGGAACCACGGAACAAACTCGGTCGCTGGTCAATGCCGCTTACGGACCATTGCAAACCCTTAGTTCTTCGTACTCTTTCTTGGTGGAATCGGCAACCGAAACGACGATTTCGTTTGAAGGCGCAGACAACGCAGGAGGTCCTTTGGTGAGTTTGTTTGATGTTCAAAAGGACAACTCGTATGCAAAGAAACTTTACAACAACACGTACAACAGTATTGCAGCAGCCAATACGGCCATTGACAAGCTTACCACACTCAACAGCGTTGATTTAACGGAAGATGGTAGAAAGTTGTTGATTGCCCGTGCGAAATTTATCCGTGGCTACGATTATTTCCAACTCGTTCAGCTTTACGGTGAAGTTCCATTGATTTTAAGTTCTAATGCTGCAACTATTGCAACACAGAACACCACCCGCAAATCAATTGAAGATGTTTACTCTCAAATCGTGAGCGACTTGACGGCTGCCATTGAGGGTTTGCCGGCATGGGATGCAAACAAGTCTAACCCGTCCCAATTGGCTGCAAAGACCATTTTGGCTAAGGTTTATTTGGTTTGGGGACAAAAACCGCTGACGCAGGATCAAGTGGCTGCCATTGCAACAGCTAAAGTTGACCCTGCAAAACCGGCTGTGGACAATGATAAATTGAAAAAAGCCATTGCTTATGCCGATGAGGTTATCAAAAGTGGAAAATATCAATTGTTGCCTGACTTCAACAAAATTTGGGGTGTGCCTAACGAAAACAATGCAGAAGTAATCTTCTCTATTCACCACGAAGGTGACGGAATTGATGCACAAGGCAATCATCAAACACACTGCGGATTTACTTACCCGTCAGACGAACGCGCAGATCCACACATCCAGTATGCCGACATTTCACTCGAAAAATTAATTCCTGATGGTGATGCCCGCCAATTGTATTCATATCTTACAGATGTGAGTTATGGTGATGGAAATCGTGACACTTTGACATGGCCGTTGAGCGTTGTGCGCCCTGGCAAATGGATTCACAGAGATAATGATGGTGTAAACTTCGTTACAAGTACTGCTACACAGCTTAACGACATCGACCACATTGATTTCCGTTTGGCTGAAGTGTATCTGATTAAAGCAGAAGCTCAGTTCTATGTAAACGATGGCGACAAAGGTTTAGCTGCTTTGAATGAAGTGCACGCACGTGCCAACAAGGGAGCTAAAGTTGCTGCAATCAGCGAAGATGCCATCCAAAAAGAATGGAGCTATGAATTTGCTTTTGAACAAAAACACTGGTTCAACTTGGTACGTTGGAGAACGTTAATTGCTTCTGTTTTGACAAAAGTGCCTGAGTATGAATATTATAAAGCTCAATATAATGATAAAGTTCAGTTTGACGCTATTGTATATAATGGCGTTAAAGCTGACCCGACAAGATTTGATTTTTATGCAAAAATCTACAAACACTTGCACTCCAAAGTGACTAAAATCAATGGTCATCAATACCGTTTCCCTATTCCTTTGGATGCTAATGGTGCAGATAGAGGCGAGATTATCGGACAAAATCCCGGCTATTAATTGAAGAAAGTTGCTTAGCTTTTTCAGTGCGCCTTTCTGCCTCTTTTGGCAGGAGGGCGTTTTTTTGGTATTAAAACCTGTTAAGTCTTTAAGACTTAACAGGTTTATCTGTCCCTGTCATAAAAACATTTGCAGCCAACGATTATCCACAATACAGTTATGGTAATCGTAACAACAGACAACACATTGCTGAAATCACCTGCAACAAAACACATCAACAAACTCATTATAAATCCGACAGGTAGCGAGACTGCCGTATTACGTTTCCATAGAATGTAAGATAAACTAAGTGCCGGGGACTTCTAAAAATTACTTTTTTCTCGCGCGGAGTTATTGTCCGACTCTTTTAAGAGGAGACTATCCCAGATGAAACGAAGTCCATTAATCCCACCTGAAATAATCACTGCAAATTTATTCAAAA
>BNTP01000183.1 GCA_025996695.1 Bacteroidia bacterium
TCAGAGGCGACAAAACTTGGCAGCCGTTGAATAAATCGGCCGTCGGGCTTGGAAATGTCGACAATACTTCGGATGCCAACAAACCTGTTTCTACGGCCACGCAAACGGCGTTGAACAGCAAGGAAAACACTATTGCGCCCGGCACCACCGCGCAATATTTCAGAGGCGACAAAACTTGGCAGCCGTTGAATAAATCGGCCGTCGGGCTTGGAAATGTCGACAATACTTCGGATGCCAACAAACCTGTTTCTACGGCCACGCAAACGGCGTTGAACAGCAAGGAAAATACTATTGCGCCCGGCACCACCGCGCAATATTTCAGAGGCGACAAAACTTGGCAGACCTTACCCACGCCTCAGGAAGTAATCATCTCTTCAAACCAAACCTACACTGTACCTGCCGGAAAAGCCATTATCAAAATCGGCTTGATAGGCGGTGGTGGCGGCGGCGGTGGCGGTTACTCGGGCAGCTCTTTTGACGGCGGTGGCGGCGGCGCGGGAGGTTGCGGCGGCTACACTTCTTACGAAACTCTTTTGCCGGCCGGAACCAGCTTGGCGATTGTTGTCGGCGGCGGCGGAACAGGAGGCTCCGGAGCTCCGGCATCCGGCGGGAATGGAGCTAACGGAACATCCGGAGGAGCAACAACCTGCTCGTTCACAAAACGCAGACAAATCATTTTGACCGCAAATCCGGGTTATATGGGATTAGGAGGCACATCAACCGAAAATGGGTGGAGCGGAACAGGTGGGTCTGTCAACAATTCAACCAAAGGAACCATTGGATCGGTCGGCGACGATGGCGAAACAGGAACGCATGGAAACCTTGGCGACGGCTCCGATTATGGAGATGCAGGCTACTATGTTTACTGTGGAATCTCAACCGATGGACAGGACACGAGCACCAATGAGGGCGGAAGATATTACGATGTTGCCCAACAGGCCACATACCCCAGCTATTCCGGTTACGGTGGTGGTGGTGGTGGCGGCGCTGCTTATATCGGAACTTCAGGTGATGATTCCGGCGGAAACGGCGGTAATGGTAGTTTAGGATGTGTAATATTAACATTAATATAAAATGAAATGATAGCAATTTACGACAAAAACAACGTACTAATTCGGGAGATTGAACCGAATGACAGCAGCAGCCGCAACATGGAAATCATGGGCGCAAATGAGATAACGCTTCAATTCTCATTAACGGAATATGTAGACTTTCCTTTGATGTCCTGGTTTGTTTACAGAGATGAAAAATATTATTTGTATGCTCCGTTCATGTGGGTTGAAAACAGCCGTCAAAATTGGGATTACACGCTTATTATGGGCAGTTCTCAATATATGCTTGGAAAAATCAAAGTACGCTCTTTGACAGACATTCCTAAGCGGTTAAAATTCTCTCTTCATGCAAAGCCGGATTTGTTTTTGAAATTAATCGTGGATAGCATGAATGCAAGTGATAGCGGATGGACGTATAGCACAGAAATGGTAGCAGCAGAAGCCAAAACAATTGATTTTAATTGCGAGAATTGCAGCGAAGCCCTGAAAAAAATAGCTGATACTTTTGAAACCGAATGGGAGGTGGTCGCAAAAGAAATCAGACTGCGCCGTGTCGAAAAGTCAAAAGAATGGCCAATAGAGTTAGCTTACGGAAAAGGCAAAGGATTTTTGCCAGGCGTTGGGCGTGACAATTACGACAGTTCAACAGCTATTTCACGGCTATACGTACAAGGTGGCGACCGGAATATTGACCGAACGAAATACGCCGGGCGCGACGTACTTTGTTTGCCGGCAAACACAACAATCACACACGACGGTCGTACTTATAAGACCGATAGTGAGGGGCTTTATTTGGAGCGTATAGACCAAATAAACGATGATATTTCAGAGGGCACACTCGACCTGTCAAACATCTACCCAATGCGTGAGGGGACGGTTTCAAGTGTTATAACCGTCGACGACGAAAAATGTCTTTATGACATCATCGACAATTCAATTCCAAATGATTTGGATTACAACGATTATTTGATACCGGAAGAAAAACCTACCGTCGTTTTTCAAACCGGATTGCTCGCCGGAATGGAGTTTGAAATTGACAGATACATTCACGCGGAACGCCGTTTTTTGCTTGTGCCGGTAAACAATTTACCCAAGGCGCCGCTTGTTCCACAGGCAGGAGATAAATACGCCGTTTTCAATGTGATGCTTCCGACAACCTACGTCACGGACGCAGAAAACAAGATGCTTGCAGAAGCAGCCGCCTATATGCACGAAAATGAAGACCCTCGTTACACATTCAGAGGTACGCTGGACAGCATTTATGCAAGGAATCATTGGGATGCATTGGTCGGCAATATATATCCGGGATATTTCGTGTATTTCACCAATGAATTGGCGCTGTCGGAACCGATGCTGATTCGCATCACCGGTATAAAAGAGCCGCTATTCCGGCCATACAAGTCGCAAATAACTCTGTCGAATGTGGCGCAAAGTAACGCGTTCGCCTCAAAAATGGCGGATATAAAAAAGCAGGAAGTTACGGAGGATAGAAAGGATAAAGACGTTCTAAACTTCACCAAACGCCGGTTCCGTGATGCACAGGAAACAATTAAAATGCTCGAAAAGGCAATGCTTGAAGGGTTTACGGAATCAATCAGCCCGCTGACAATCCAAACCATGTCATTGCTGGTTGGAAGCGAAAACTTGCAATTTCGTTTTGTGAACAGTCCGACAGACCCAACGCCGAAACCTCACAATGTGTCGTTCGACCAGTCGACAAAGACTTTAACCTGTCCGGCCGGAACTATCCAGCACATGACACTTGGGACGACTACAATTTCGCCCAGTCACGCCGGGAATGACTATTATTTCTGGAATCTTCCGGTGATGAATCGCACCGGAATGGATGCCGAAAAGGGATATTACCTTTATGCCAAAGTTAGCCGTTCAAAGACCAACCAAACAGGCGAATTTGTCTTGCTGGAAAATGCCGTCAATATGTATGCTGATGACAATTACTATTATTTGCTCATGGGTATTTTGAGCAGTGAATTTGAGGATAATCGCAGCTTTGTTTCGATGTATGGATTCAGTGAAATATTGCCGGGCAGGATAGTCACAGACAAAATAGTATCAGCTGATGGCAAAACGTATTTCGCTTTGGACGAATCAAAAATCGGCGGCAATATAAATTTTGAGGATGGTTTGGTTTCCGGTGACATTGGCATTGGGAATAACACCGGGATTAATGCCGGAATGAACGGTGAGGGAAACGCCAATACGGATGTGCGACTTTGGGCAGGAGCTCCGAAAGAAAATAAGACGACTGCGCCGTTCAGAGTGCTGCACGACGGCAAACTGTTTGCTACCGATGCCGACATATCCGGTAAAATATCATCCGGGAATGGTAAAAATCTACTGGATTCAGACGGTAGCGGGCAACTGGCAGACGGGAATGTCGCTTGGGATGCTGGTGGGAATGTAGTTATGACTGGTAAACTTGAAAGCAATACTTCCGGTCAAAGAGTAATAATAGACCCCAGCAGTTCAAATAAAATTTCGTTGGTAAACTCCAATAATCAAATAGTTGGTCGATTTGTTTTCTTTGAACTTGACAGCTTTGAAGCTACGAGAGTTATCTTAGACCGATATGATTCAAATGGAATGATATATTATGAAACAGTCGTTAAGCCGGACGGAATTACAATTAGCGGCCCGCAAGATGCAACCGCATACATTGCAATGAGTTTGACACAGAACAAATGTAATGTAAGATTTATCGGTTTGCCGACAAGTTCATTTAATTTGCAACCCGGTCAGTTGTACATAAATGGAAACCAATTAATGATAGCTACTTAGCGAGGGTATTGTTTAGGGTCATTTTTGTCAGCAGCCATTGCACGACCGTTTTTTTCATTTAGGATAAAAACGGTCTTTTTATTTTTTTTAGGCGTAAATGCAGCTTCCAATCTGGTTCCACCAGACCAATCATTAAAAATATAAATGGAATCGTGAAATTCGGGCATGATATACTCAGCAGTTTCTACAAATGGAATAAGATTGCCATGTTCACCAAGTAGAATGCAATCGCCAGTTTCGTTGAAATATCCGGTTTTTGTGTTTTTCACAATATCTGTTTCTACATCCAACCGAATAGTAAATGAGGTATAATCCTGCGTAGGCTCTATCTCCTCTTTTTCGCAAGAGGAGATAGAGAATGCTATTACTAATAGGAAAAGTATTTTTTTCATATTTATTTTTATAAATTTTTAATAATTAAACATACATTTGAGCAACTCTTAACAAGTCTTCCGAGTGTTTGTAAATATCATCCAAGCGTTCAATCTTGTTTTTAATTTCCTTTTTGTCCTGTCCAATAATGGATATTTGACAATTAGTTTGCGAGTTTAGGTAAAATCGGCAAATAGGCTTGCGATTATTATTGTCTATTATGACAGTAGAATATGTCTGTGCATCTCGGAAAAAAATACGTTCAGGTGCTATTTTTGTCCTTATAATTGACATAACAATATAAAATGCTTCTATTTC
>BNTP01000184.1 GCA_025996695.1 Bacteroidia bacterium
GAAAATATTATTCATATCATTGATATGAATAATATTTTCTTTCTCTTGAATAACAAAAGAAACAGGATATAGATATTCACCGGGGGCCTTCCCCTTGTTGCCGATTTGTTGGATTGGGAAAAAGTGAGTGCCTTGAGAGAGCGTTTAGAAAAAGCAGAAGGATTGATCATCATCTATGGTTACGCCGCCGCCTTGTTGGTGGAACAACCCGATTTGCTGATTTATGCGGATATGGCTCGTTGGGAAATTCAGCTTCGTCAACGCTTGCATCAAGTGGATAATATTGGTATAAACAATCGACATGAAGAAACTGCAAGTCAATATAAAAGAGGATTTTTTGTGGATTGGCGGGTTTGCGACAAACAGAAAAAACTATTATTCTCGAAAGCCGATTATTGGCTTGATACCAACGAAAAAGAGAATCCGAAAATGATTGAAACATCCATTTTGCTCGCAGGATTGGACAAAACGGCAAAAACGCCTTTTCGCGTAGTTCCGTTTTTCGATCCTGGCCCTTGGGGAGGACAATGGATGAAAGAAAAATTGGGATTGCACCCCGATCAAAAAAATTATGCGTGGTGCTTCGATTGCGTTCCGGAAGAAAACAGTTTGCTTTTAAAAGTTCAAGATGAAATTATTGAAATACCGTCCATTAATTTGGTTTTTTACAAGACAAAAGAACTTTTGGGCGAAGCCGTAGAATCACGTTTTGGGCAAGAATTTCCTATTCGTTTCGATTTTTTGGATACGATTGACGGCGGCAATTTGAGTTTGCAGGTGCATCCGACCACGCAATACATTCAAGATCAATTCGGCATGAAATACACACAGGATGAAAGTTATTATATGCTGGAAGCTAAGGAAGATGCCGTTGTTTATCTCGGTCTGAAAACAGGAATTTCTCCGGACGAAATGATTCGTGATTTGAATCTTGCGCAGGAGGGAAGCAGCATTTTCGATGCAGATAAATATATCAACCGGTTTCCGGCAAAGAAACACGACCATTTTCTGATTCCCAACGGCACGGTTCATTGTTCGGGTGCCAACGGTATAGTCCTTGAAATTTCCGCGACACCTTACATATTTACATTCAAACTCTGGGATTGGGAACGTTTGGGTTTGGATGGCAAACCGCGTCCGATCAACATCAGGCATGGAGCGAATGTGATCCAATGGAACCGCGATACCGACTGGTGCAAACGCGAAATCGTCAACCAAATCGAACCGATAGCCGAGGGCGACGGTTGGCGGGAAGAAAAAACCGGCTTGCACAAAAATGAATTTATCGAAACACGCCGTCACTGGTTTACGAAACCGGTTTCACATCACACGTCGGGCAGCGTGAACGTGATTAACTTGGTGGAAGGAGAAGAAGCAATTGTGGAAAGTCCCGACAAAGCATTTCCTCCGTTCGTAGTGCATTATGCCGAAACGTTTATCATTCCCGAAGCGATTGGAGATTACACGATACGCCCTTATGGAAAAAGCGAAGGCAAAGAATGTGCAACGCTCAAGGCATTTGTGAGATTAAATGCTTAATCTCGCTCGCTTTCTAATGTATAAACAAAGCTGTCGGAACGAAAATATCCAATACACAATTCAATGGGTAAACCATTGTCCGCAAACACAAATCGTTTGCGTTTAAGGATAGGAGTTCCGACACTTACGCGCAGTTTTTTAGCCAGA
This sequence comes from Bacteroidia bacterium, assembly GCA_025996695.1. GTDB lineage: Bacteria > Bacteroidota > Bacteroidia > Bacteroidales > Azobacteroidaceae > Azobacteroides. Next base: position 1,687 of record BNTP01000184.1, read on the forward strand.
AATTCATCGGCGGCGCGTGCGCTCACTTCTTCCCTCGAAAGTTTCACACAAACGGCATATTCTTTGCTGAGTATGTCGTAGAGCGGGCGTGAAAAATCTTCATTCCCTGTCATTCCGATTTGCGGATTGAAATACGATATGAAATAAACGAACGGCTTTTCGGTATCCCCTCTTAGCCGTTCCAATTTTAACATTTCCGTATCATCCTCTCTATTGAAAAAGATTTTCGCCTCTTCATTGGGTATCTCCCAACTAACGTGCAGCTCAAAATTCCGAATAGGAATGCCTAAAGACTTCATTTCCTGCGAAAAACTCAACCAATTTTTTATTTTTATATTCACGGTGCCGGAAGTAACTGTGGTGCCCACTCCCTTTTTTCGGCTAAGCAAACCCTCATACACCAATTTATTCAAAGCTTGCCGAATCGTACTTCGCGATATACCCAACTGATTGGATAAATCGACCTCATTAGGTATAAATTTCCCATTCAAATATTCCGGTTCTTTGATCATTATACGCAATTGTTCTTCAACTTGTATGTACAATGGCTTCTTGCTTTTAGTATCAATTTTAATATTCATGTATCATTTAAATTTTCGGCAAATTTACGCTTTATTTTAAAATAATGCAATTTTTTCTTTGTTATTAGAAAAATTAATTTTATCTTTGCAAACGATAAGAGGGATAGTTAATGAATTTACACATGAAACCATCCTTGTTTTTTAGTATGTTAGGTTTATCTGTTGCTCTATCTTGTTCCCAACAGTCGCCCATTGAGGATAGTGTGCCAATTGTTTATTTTGATGAATTTAGTGATATTTCTCCTGCGGAAATCATAGAAACTTCATTCTTGAAATTGGCAACGACAGATGGCTCTTTGATTAGCTCGTTGAGCCAAATACATAGTACAAAAGATTGGGTGTTGATACTGGACAACAGTAGCGTACTTGCCAACAATAGAGCACTTGCATTCGATAAAAAAGGAGCGTTTATAACACAAATCGGACAACAAGGGGAAGGCCCCCGGTGAATATCTATATCCTGTTTCTTTTGTTATTCAAGAGAAAGAAAATATTATTCATATCATTGATATGCATAACAAGGTATTGCGGTTCAGTTTAAATACTTTCCGATTTATCTCGGAGCAAAAAGTGACTTTTACATCCCCTTTTGCATCATTTTTGGCTGACGGAAATATTATTTGGAAGAATAATGGATATTTATCGAAAGAAAGTCATTCCGATTCTCACTTTCTTGTCACAGATACAAATTTTATGATATTGAATCATTTTGTCGAAAAAGAATTTAAGTCGGGATATGTCACTGGTGACCAAAACAGTATTTACAACATCGAAAAACAGACATTTGTCTATACTCCGTTTGCTCCGGTTATTTATCAAGTTTCTGCGGACAGCCTGTTTCCTGCATTTAGATTATCAATTAAAGGGCGAAGATTTCCTCCGATTGATTTTCTGCAACAACAGATAACGGCCGATGGCATGCCCTATTTTTCTAAACTTGAAAACTCTGATTATATTTCACATTTCGGACTACGTGAAACCACCCATGATATGTGTTTGTTTTATATCGCCAAAGGAGAGCGATTCATCGGATTTTATGACAAAATAAAAAAACAGACCTATCATTATCGGGTCAATGATTTTCGACAATCGTTAAATATTGGTATCGGGTTTACTTATGTAGCTTCCGGTATGTTGGATGATTATTATGTAATACCGCTTATCCCATCCGAGTTGAAAGAAGAAAAAAGAAACGGCTATCAATTTTCGATGCCACTGGATTCCCTAATTGATCAGTCGGGAGAAGACGATAATCCTATTTTGTTTTTATTTAAATTAAAATGAATCACTACTAACCGACTAAAAAAAACGAATAAAAAAACGGGGGCAAATCCGATTAGGATACGCCCCCGAAAAGTTGTAAATTTGCATCGTCAAAAACACATATTTGCAACTAATGGGCAAAGGTACAGCAAAAAATTTAGTCGGTCAGCCGATATTTAAACAAATAGTCAAAATTATTCCCAGAGATAAGTTTGACGCGTTGGTAATTCAATGTAAAAGCGACAGGTATTACAAGACACTTTTTTCGTGGGAACAGTTGATAACACTGCTCTTTGGTATATTTTCGCGATGCGATTCGATGGGCGAAGTGTGCGATGGGATGCGTGCATTGGCAGGCAAATTAAACTACTTGGGGTTGGACGAATCGCCCGCACAAAGCACAGCCGGTGATGCTTTACGCAACCGAAACGAGGAACTTTTTCGGCTGTTCTATTTTGCGTTGATAGCGCATTTTTCGCCACTTTTGTCGGTCAGCCGCAAGGAAAAATATCGCAAGGAAGGCGTGAGTTTTGATGAATTTTATGCGTTTGATTCCAGTACGATAACACTTTTTTCGGACGTAATGAAAGGTGTCGGTCGCAATCCGAAAGGCGATGGCAAAAAGAAAGGTGGTTTGAAAGTTCACATGCTGACCGACATTCATGCCGATACGCCGCAGTTTGTCAAAATAAGTGAGGCAAAAATGCACGATAAAAACTTTTTGCAGTATTTGAATCCAGCACCTGGCAGTATGATAGTCTTCGACAAGGCGTACAATTATTATCTGCAATTTGCCAAATGGACGGCCAGTGGCGTAAATTTCGTTTGTCGTTTGAAAGATAACGCCAAGTATGAGGTTCAGGGTGACCCACTGTTTGAAAAGAAGTTGGGAAAAGACGAATTTGGCGTTTACAAAGAAGAACATATCCATATCAAATACAAGGAAACGGTTGAAATAAAAGAGAAGGGGAAAAAGAAAACGAAGAAAAAGACAGTGAT
>BNTP01000185.1 GCA_025996695.1 Bacteroidia bacterium
TTCAAAGTCACCTTTATCAGGATTTATGATAATCGAGTAATTCTCGTCCGAACCAAACATTTTGCTGATTACGTTGCGAAACGATTCCTCCAACACGCTTATCAAGGTCGTGCGGTCCACATTTTTGTTCTCCTTGAAGTCCGCAAATGTCTCAATCATACTGGGTTCTGCTGCTTTTCTTGCCATATTGTTTTTATTTTGAGGGCGACCACAAGGGGCGCTCCCTACAATTTTATTTGAATTTTATTATATTTTTTATATGTTTCATTTGATATGAATTAACCAAAAATTCCTCTACAATCGTCAGTACTGTATTTTTGTCTTTCATTCATCATCAACTACGCTCAAAGAGTGTTTTTAATAACAAAAAAGAGAGACCGCCGCCTCCCTCCACCAAATCCGCTGCAAATGTACGGCAAAATTTTTAATTTCGCAAGTTTTTTGCAAATTATTTTTTTTCTCGCGTTTCACACTAAATTGGCTTTCGCTCCTTGTCCCGCAGGTACGGGGGATGTGCATAACCGTAGGTGGGTGTTGCCGAAGCCCCGAGCGAAGTCGAAGGGGGCAGCGAAACCTACGGTTATGCACATCCCGTCCCTCGGGACGAAGCCCGAGCGTCAGCTCCGCGGGACGAAGCCTGAGTGTCAACACCACCTGCCAACAAGCCTTTCCCGCACGAATATACTATCCCCGCATCCCGAGGGGATGCACAGCTCGGTAGAAAACGCAATGACACGCCCCAATCCCGCATGGTAGGGATGCAACCCCATTCGCCAATGGCCGATACCTACATGCGGACTGCATGAGGCAGGGTCAATGCTACCGAGCGATGCATTCCTAAGGGATTGCCCCGGCAAATTTCCCTTTGAAAATGGGATTTTTGTCGCTTCGCCATTTTTTTGAAAAAAATTTGATAATTAAAAAATAATCCTTACCTTTGCACTTGATTTTAAAAAATAAAAAATGAATGACGGATATAATACCTAAAAATAAGGTGAAAGCCCTCCGGGCTATAACGCTTGGGTGGGATGTCATTTTCTATTGATATGGATGCCTACGGGCAAATAGTCCGTTAGGTGCATATCAATAGAAAATGGACGCTCGCCTCTTCAACAATTTCCCGTAGGGAATTCACATTAGGTGCAATATCCGATAACCATAAATAAAATGAGTAGTAAGATTAGCATGTTTACCCCCCCCCCACTTTTTAACGCTCTAATAATCAGCAAGTTACGCGACTTTATTAAAGCTATATTGAGAGCAATGCCTCTATATGGCTTTATTTGTGTGCATAAGCATGAAATAATTTTTAATTTTTAAATACAAATGTTATGAACAAAAAAGTTTTTTTAATGGGTGCCTTGATGGCAAGTGTAACACTAACGCAGGCGCAGACAGTTCTCACGCCGCATTTTACGGACGCAAGCAAGAAAATTGCCGTCCCGAAATATGCGCAGGTTAATCCCGAAATCCACAACGGATTGATTGCCATTTATGCTAACGGTATGTTGTATGCCGATACAACAGGCAAGTATGTGGTCGGGACAAATTTTCCTGTATCTGTTAATACAATGTACTACAGCGGTTATTTTTCGGGCGGCGCGGCAATGGTTTGGCGCAAAAAGCCCGATGCCTCTTCTGCCTCGGCATGCATCATTTATCCTGACGGAACATATCGTGATGTGCCAACCGTGAAACCAAAAAATTGGGTTATGGGAGCTTATGATGTTCGCTCCGCTTCCGACTTTTGCGATGGCTACGCAGTGGTTACAAAAGGGACGATGATGAGTTTCAATCAGGTGTTTATCGACAAAAACGGCAAGGAAGTTTTCCCTGCACTGACCTCCAAAGGTAGCGGCTCGATGGGCGATGCCAACATTTATCCCGTGCGCGAAAATCGCCGCGTGTATTACAACGCCGAATTGAAAAAATACGGTTATGCTGACGAAAAAGGGAACGTAGTTATCAAACCGCAATTCAACAAAGCACAGGCATTCAGCGAAGGTTTGGCGGCCGTAATGCTCGAAGAAAATTACGCGCAAAAATGGGGATTTATCGACCCGACCGGCAAAATGGTTATTCCGGCAACTTACAATCTGAAACCCGGACGTTTTAGCGAGGGTTTGGCGGCAGTGCGTATCGGTAGCGAAAGTGAATACGAAATGGCCTATATCGACAAGACAGGCAAGCGCGTGATCGAAAATAAAAAGTGGGATTTGAACGAGTTTCACAACGGATATGCGTGGGTTGGCACAGGTTGCGACAAGTTATTTGTTTGGAACACTAAATTTGAAGAAGTCCGCGATGTGACCAAAGATTTTGAACACGGAGGCAACGGTTTCGGCACTTGCAATTTTCAGATGTATTCGGGAACAGATACCGACCGTGATTGGGGTTTTGACTTCCCTAACGGCATGCAATCCCTGAATCAGGACGGGGTGAAGGCAGGCGATATTTTTGCGCCCGACGGCACGACAGTTTTTAAAGGCAAAGATGCGAAAGATGAAATATTTTTATATAATGTCACCGAAGGCGGATTGATTTTTTGCAATGCCTGGTTGAGCGATGCACGTCTGAAAGAAGAAGGCGAGACTCCATGTTTTATCAATCAAAAAGGCGAAATCGTTTTCTATTTTCAAGAGAGTGTTGAAGGGTTTGAAGGTCCGGCACCTGTAGAAGCAAAAGCGACACCTACACCTACTGCGAAACCCGCCGCGAAACCCGCAGCAACAAAAAAGAAATAGTTATAGTTGCCTTGACGGCAAAGTTTCAAAACCGGTTTTAATATTCTCGAAAAAAATCCAGCGTTTCAAAAATCTCTTCTACGGTAGCGGTCTGGTTGATTTCTACGACGCCTACGGCGTGCATCAACGTGAAATTGACCTGCCCGTTTTCGTTTTTCTTGTCGTGCCGCATCAGTTCCACTAATTGTGGATAATCGTTGCAATCAAAAGCAAATTTGCCATAGTTTTCTTTCACAAAACGTGCAATTTGCAGCAATAATTTTTTATCGAAATTCAGATGCAAAAACGACAAATAAAGTTCGCAAACAAGTCCGTAAGCCACAGCATAACCGTGCAAAACAGGTCTTTTGCGTTGATAAGAGAGACTCTCAAAAGCGTGTCCAAACGTGTGCCCAAGATTCAATGCCTTGCGGATGCCCTGTTCTGTAGGGTCTTCCAGCACGATGCGCTCCTTCACCATCACCGATTCAAACAGCAAATCGTTCAACTTCTTATAATCCACATCATCAAAATCAAACCCCAAAACATCCGTAAGCCCCCCCACTTCTCCAACTTCTCTAACTTCTCCCAACAACCCATGTTTCAGCATCTCAGCATACCCTGAAAGCAGATTGGCGTGGTCGAGCGTTTGAAAAAAAGAGGCGTCGATAAACACCGCAACCGCCGGAGCAAAAGCCCCAATCTCATTTTTCAGACCATTGAAATTAATCCCCGTTTTGCCGCCCACAGCGGCATCCACAGCTCCCAAAAGAGTTGTAGGAATATTTATAAAAGGAATGCCCCGCTTGAAACTCGCCGCAGCAAACCCGCCCAAATCAGTAACCATGCCGCCCCCAAGATTAATCAACAACGACTTGCGCGAGGCACCGTTTTCGGTCAAAAACTGCCAAACTTTAGAAATAGTCTCAACGTTTTTATTTTCGTCACCGGCCGCGATAACGATTTTTTTTGCAAATTGCAATTTTGTCACGGATTGAATGCGTGAAAAACATAATTTATCGGTATTTTCATCGGTCAAAAGAAAAATACCATCGGGATTGAATTGTTCCAAAAAACAGGATAATTCGCGTTCTATGTGCGTGCAGCGGACGATTTGTTGTGCCATTGTATAATTTGAAATAAAAATAATGCACAAAAGTAATCAAAATTTTGCAAAAAAGTTTGCAGATACAAAAAAAAGTTCTACCTTTGCACCCACGAAATGGTAATGCCCAGATGGCGGAATCGGTAGACGCGCTGGTCTCAAACACCAGTGGATTCACTTCCATCCCGGTTCGACCCCGGGTCTGGGTACTGAAAACCTCTTATAATCAGTTGATTATAAGAGGTTTTTGATTTAATGAGGTGCGCACTTACTAATTGAACACACTGCCAAAAAAAGATCCCGGTGCAACGCATCAAAATAGAGCCATATTCTGCGATTGTGGTTTCATCCGTTACGCCGGAAGGCGTAAAATTTTGATAACGAACCTGCCATCACCACACCGGAACTCCGATAGGACGCAATCTTTATTTTGCACGCCACCTTCAACCGGAACCCAGACAAGCGGTTTTGTAAAAAATGCCCTAAGGGAACACGCGTAAATAACATATACATTTTAATAACTTAACTTGTTTATTATTAGGCATTGCTAATTAAAAATATATTCGTATCTTTGCAGAAAAAAAAGCTATGAAATGTCCAAAATGTTCGTGCGATAAACGAGTTAAATCTGGCACTATAAAAGGCAGACAGCGTTATAAATGCAAAGAATGCGGTTGTAATTATAGCGTAGA
>BNTP01000186.1 GCA_025996695.1 Bacteroidia bacterium
CTCCCAAAGCGACAATCGAAAACATGTTTTGATTGAATAAACTCACTTGCTCTTTTTCAAAAAAAATGGTGCTGACTAAGTAATTGAGGATGAATTTGAACAATAAAAACACAATAATCACTACTGAACTAATTCCACATATCCATAGCAGTTGCGACATCGACTCCAAAGGCATATTTGTGTAATAGGAAATGAGGCAAAAAATAAAAACGGATAGCAAAATAACCGTCTGAGCAGCCAATACAAGTTTGTTGATAAACTCGTGTTGAATGTTTTCAAAGAAAATACTTTGCCGATTGCGTTCTCGAAAAAGCCCCTCCAACATGGCCGCAAACAACCTGCGCCCGCTTCCCAAGACTTGCATAGTGATAAGAAAGCAGACAAGAAAGAGGACGAATCCCAAGTTTTGAGCAATCGGCCATTCCGAAAGTAGTTGTTCTTGCATAATTTTCCGCAAAGGTACGAAAAAAAATTAAAAATTAAGAATTAGGGGGGGTGCACGACAAATTTCCCATTTTCAAAAGGTAGCGCCTTGGCCCTGCGGGCGCCCGTGCTATCCCGCAGGCGAGCGGAGACACCTCACGCCAACACGCCTTTTCAGTACGAATATAATATCCCGCAATCCGTAGGATTGCATCGCTCGGTAGAAACTACCATACTTCTCATCTAATTCCCTGTCGTAACAAAAAGGGATTTTTGTCGTGCACCCACTTTATGGGGTGCACGACAAATTTCCCATTTTTACTTTCACAGTAGTAGATAGCCCGTAGGGCTTTCATATCAATAGAAAAATAGGTACCCCATCCAACCCCATAGCCCGTAGGGCTTTCACCCGTCTGGTGTATGCCCTACGGGCAATGATTTCGGGAGGTGGCTGTTTTTCTATTGATATGAAAGCCCTACGGGCTACAAAAGCCATATATGTTCCCGTGTACAATTCCGAAAGGGAAATTTGTCGTGCACCCATTAGGGGCGCAATCCGTAGGATTACATCGCTCGGTAGCATTGACCATGCCTCATGCACCCCGCATGGTAGGTGTGCCATCTGTATGTTCGACCCCATACGGGGTGAAGTAAAGACCGGAGGTCTTTTCCATCATCATAATTTTGATGAAGTTGCCCTGATGCGCCCTAATTCATAATTCATAATTCATAATTCTTGAATCACAAATCCTGCTTGCGCCAAATCTTTCCAAAAATTAGGGTAGGATTTTGTGACCACATTGGGGTCTGCGATGCGGATCGGCTGACCATTCAGGCACGTGGGCGCAAACGCCATCGCCATGCGGTGGTCTTCGTAGGTGGCGATGATTGGTGTTTCGTCCGGTTCACATCGTTCGCCCGCCCAATGCATGGCACTGTCTTCGACTTTAACGTCATAACCGAGTTTGCGCAATTCTGCCCGAAGAGCAGCTATGCGGTCTGTTTCTTTTATTCGCAGACTTTGCAAGCCCGTGAAATCAAATGGTACACCTGACAGGCAGCATGTTACGACGAGTGTCTGTGCTAAATCGGGTTCGTTTACAAAATCATATCGCAGGGGCACGCCCGCGTGTGCACCGGAACCGACGGACACCATCGCAGCATCATCGGCGAATTGTGTGGCAACGCCTAATTTTTCAAACACAAATCGCCCTTGTGCGTCGCCTTGCGTGCTTTTTTCGTTCAATCCCAACAATTCAATTTGTGCATTACCCCTCGCCAACGCCGCTATTTCATACCAATACGAAGCTGCCGACCAGTCGCTTTCGACCGTGAACGGCACCGGTTTGTATGTTTGGGGGCGTATTTTGACCGTTTGACTCCCCCACTCCACTTTCACGCCGAATTGTTCCATCAGACACGTGGTCATTTGCAAATACGGCATCGAGATGAGATTGCCTTCCAAATGTAATTCCAAACCCTGCTCCAAATGGGGAGCAATCATCATCAATGCGGATATATATTGCGAGCTTACGCCGCCATTCATCGTGATTTGACCGCCTTTCAATGCCTTTCCCTTGATTTGCAAAGGCGGAAACCCGTCTTTTTCGAGGTAGCCGATTTCTGCCCCAAGCAATCGCAAAGCCTCCACTAACAGTTTAATCGGGCGATTTTTCATGCGTTCGGTGCCGGTAATCGTCCAATTGCCCGCCCGTTGAGCCAAATAAGCCGTCAAAAAGCGCATGGAAGTTCCCGCAGCTCCAATGTCAAAATCGGCACCGGACGACAGCAACGCCCGTTGCAACACTTGCGTGTCGTCACTGTCCGACAAATTGACGAGGGGTTGACAATGTGGCGACAAGGCATTCAATAGCAACACCCGGTTGCTGATGCTTTTGGAAGCCGGCAACCGGATGCTCGTATGGATTGAATGAGGCGCTTGTATTTCGTATATCATTCGTTTTTTTACAATGGACTAAAATTCGCTTTCAGCCTCAAGCCAACGGTCGGCATCGTGAAAGTTTGATTAATGCGTTTATTCACATCAAACCCTGCAGGTAAAGTTCCTGTCACCACCGTCCAATTGGTAAAGACATAACCATTATTCGGAATTGCCGCTACGGTTATTACCGTGCCGGCCACCAAAGAGGCATTCGCGCTTGTGGTATAGACAATTCCACCCGGGCCGGCAACTGTGCTGAAAGCATAAGTCTGAACAAAATTCGCTTTCAAAGTCAAAGCACTTTCCGGCATTGCGAACGTTTGAGTCGAAGCATTCACATCAAATCCGGCAGGCGCAGTGCCAACAACCGTCCAATTCTTAAAGGCATATCCCGAACTTGGCGTTGCCGTCACAGAAACAGAAGCGTTGGCTTGCAAATTGCCGTTGCCCGTTCCTGAAACAGATCCTCCCGCACTCGCCGACTTACTAAAGGCATAAACCCGCGTAAAGTTAGCTTTCAAAGTCACCGCACTTGTCGGCATATTGAATGTTTGCGAAGCGGCATTATTGACATCAAATCCGGCAGGTACTCCGGTAGCCGTCCAATAAGAAAATACATAATTGGTGCTTGCCACGGCAGCCGCCGTAATTGGTGTAGCAGCCGCATACTGACCATTCGGAGTTTTTGAGGCATCAGTAACTCCTCCTAAGCCCACGGATTTTGTAAACCCAATGTTGCCGTCTGCGGTTTCTACCTCACGCCAATCGCCGAGTTGGTTGGTAATTTTTACTTTCGTGCCTTCATGCAGGATGAACAAATCCGTACCACTATTGTCGGGTGCACTCTTGATGGTTGTGGTTGCCGCAAAAATGATAGCCGTATTCCTGTTTGTCAACTTTTGTTGTTGATTGTATGCGAAAACATTTGCAAACAGACACAAAATCAAGACTACAAGCCCTGTGAAGAAGGCAATTTTTTTGTAAGTTATTCTTTTTGAAAAGAAATAGACCGCGACGCAAGTCAAAAACAGTATAAAAAAGAAAATCCCAATATCACTCCATTGGTTGGATTCAAACGAGCGAAATCAAGGTGATTTGATGATACTACGCGCTATGAAACAAGAACTGATTGACGAACTGATTCGTCTGGCTTTTAAGGAGGATGTGGGCGATGGCGACCACACAACGTTGTCGTCCATTCCGGCTGAAGCGATGGGGAAAGTGCAACTTTTGATTAAAGGAAACGGCGTTTTGGCAGGCGTAGACATTGCCAAACAGATTTTTAATACTTTCGACCCCGATTTGAAAATCACGCTGTTTATCCAAGACGGCGCGGAAGTGAAAGCGGGCGATGTCGCATTCACGGTAGAGGGAAAAGTGCAATCGCTGTTGCAAACCGAACGTCTGGTGCTGAATGTGATGCAACGCATGAGCGGCATTGCGACAACCACGCGCAAGTATGTCAAGAAGTTGGAAGGCACGAAAACGCGTGTGCTTGATACGCGAAAAACCACTCCCGGCTTGCGAATACCGGAAAAAGAAGCCGTAAAAATCGGGGGTGGCACCAATCATCGCATTGGCTTGTTCGACATGATTTTGCTGAAAGACAATCACATTGATTTTGCCGGTGGCATCGAAAAAGCCATTGCACGGGCTAAAAAATACTGTCAAGAAAAGGGCAAAAACTTACCCATTGAAGTAGAGGTGCGCAATTTTGACGAACTGAATCAAGTGCTTCAAACAGGCGGCGTCGACCGCATCATGCTGGACAATTTCAATGTCGAAAACACGCGCAAAGCCGTCGAAATCGTTGCTGGACGCTACGAACTTGAATCTTCCGGCGGCATCACCTACGACACATTGCGCGATTATGCCGAAACAGGTGTCGATTACATCTCTGTGGGCGCATTGACGCATTCCGTGAAAAGCCTCGACATGAGCCTGAAAGCATTTTGAAAATTGTAGCATCATCATTTACAGTGAAAACGTGGCGTGCCGCGTTTTTCGCGCGTTAAACCACATTTTCATAAACATACCAGCAAGCCGTAATGGGACTTTCGAGTCCTTTTTCGGCTTGCTCCGCCGATCGGGAGCACGTCGTGTAGGGGAAG
>BNTP01000187.1 GCA_025996695.1 Bacteroidia bacterium
CAAACTGCGCCTCAAGAGTAATATCGACCAGATTGTTTAACCCCGAAAAGATAGATACCTTGGAAAATTTGGACACGCCCGTCAAAAACACAAAGCGCAAATGCTCATCTGCCGCTTTCATCACCTGGTAGAAAGCGTGAAGAATGGCACGAATTTTGTCCGCCTTTTCCAAATCGGTCAAATTATCAATGATTGGTTTGTCGTATTCGTCAATCAAAATAACGACTTGCTTATTCGTGGACTGATGTAATTTTTCTATCAACTCCATGAACTTTCCGGCATACGTGTCTCCTATTAAAGATATTTGATTATTGTTTGCATATAAATCCAAAAAAGTATTGAGCGATGATTTTAACTCATCCTCCGTTTGGAAAGCCATCCCTCCAAAATCCATGCGAATCACCGGATTAGTCTTCGTCCAATCCCAATTATCCTCAATCCACAACCCCTTAAACAGTTCTTTCTGTCCTTTGAAGATGGCTTCCATTGTGCTCACCAGCAGCGACTTCCCAAATCGACGCGGGCGCGACAAGAAAAAAGTTGTGCCCGATGTGATAAGGCGGTGAATAACCTCCGTCTTATCAACATACAAGCAATCATCATTGCGCAATTTCGCAAACGACTGTATTCCGATAGGTAATTTTTGCATAAACTTTTATTTTGCCACAAAGATACGAAAAAAATTGGGAATTAAAAATTAAAAATTTCGCGGGGGGCGCGTTGCCTTTTCACACCTCGCAAAAATAATTCACAATTCATAATTCATAATTCATAATTATTTCGTACCTTTGCACCCGCAAATCACATTGGTCCGGTAGCTCAGCTGGATAGAGCAACAGCCTTCTAAGCTGTGGGTCTTGGGTTCGAATCCCAACCGGATCACTTCCTCTAAAACGCATAACAATATGTCCGATAAATTATTTATATTTGATACAACGTTGCGGGACGGCGAACAGGTGCCGGGCTGTCAACTTAATACAATTGAGAAAATTCAGGTGGCGCAAGCTCTTGAAAATTTAGGTGTTGATGTGATTGAAGCCGGTTTTCCTGTGTCCAGTCCGGGCGATTTTAATTCGGTGGTGGAAATTTCCAAGTCTGTAACTTGGCCCACTATTTGCGCCCTCACCCGTGCGGTGGAAAACGACATCAAAGTGGCGGCGGAAGCCCTTCAGTATGCGAAACACAAACGCATCCACACCGGAATCGGCACATCGCCGTCGCACATTAAATACAAATTTAATTCCACGCAGGACGAAATCGTTGAACGCGCCGTTGCTGCTGTGAAATATGCGAAAAAATTTGTTGAAGACATCGAATTTTATTGTGAAGATGCCGGACGAACGGACAATGAATACCTCGCTCGCGTCGTAGAAGCCGTGATTAAAGCGGGTGCAACCGTCGTCAACATTCCTGACACGACCGGCTATTGTCTTCCGTCGGAATACGGCGAAAAAATCAAATTCCTGATGGAAAACGTGAAAGGAGTGCACAAGGCCATCCTTTCCACCCACTGTCACAATGACTTAGGCATGGCAACCGCTAATACCATTGCGGGCATCATCAACGGTGCGCGACAGGCGGAAGTGACTCTCAACGGCATCGGCGAACGTGCCGGCAACACGGCTTTGGAAGAAGTGGCGATGATTCTCAAAAGTCATAAAGAGTTGGCGATTGACACAAATATCAACACAAAGCAGATTTATCCGGTGTCGCGCATGGTAAGTAGCCTGATGAACATGCCTGTGCAGGCAAATAAAGCGATTGTCGGGCGCAACGCGTTTGCTCACTCGTCGGGAATCCATCAAGACGGCGTGTTGAAAAATCGCGAAAGTTACGAAATAATTGACCCCCAAGATGTGGGTATTGACGACAATACGATTGCGTTGACGGCTCGTAGCGGTCGTGCAGCGCTCAAACATCGACTGAGTATTTTGGGCGTGGAATTGCCGCAAGAAAAATTAGATAGCGTGTACGAAGAATTTCTTAAACTGGCTGACCGCAAAAAAGACATCAACGACGACGATGTGTTGTTGCTCGCAGGCAAAGACCGCACCGCTTCCAACCGCATCAAATTGGAATATCTGCAGGTGACGTCCGGAATTGGTTTACAACCGGTTGCAAGCGTTTGCCTAACCATCGCCGGCGAGAAATTTGAAGCTGCTTCATCGGGTAATGGACCCGTGGATGCCGCCATCAAAGCCGTGAAGCAGATTATTCACCGTCAAATGACGATTCAGGAATTTCTGATTCAAGCCATCAACAAAGGTAGCGACGATATAGGAAAAGTGCACATGCAGGTGGAACACAACGGCATCAACTATTATGGTTTTGCTGCCAACACCGACATCATCGCGGCTTCTGTTGAAGCGTATATTGATGCCATCAATAAATTTGTGAAATAACTTTAGTGTATTTGAAATTTTCTATAATATTCTTCATCTGCAAAATTCAATAATTCTTTATCTCCTTTGCTATCGCCATAGGCGACTAAATAATAACCTTCCCGATGAGGATAAAGTTGAAGCAATCGCCGGACTTTTTCCGCACCATAGCAATTGGCGGAGGCAAAACGACCGGTCAAACAACTTTCTTGGTCGATTTCCAATTGGGTGCAAAGGGTGCTTGATATGCCCAAGCATTCGGCAAACGGGCGCACCCAATTTTCTATGCTGGCACTGATTATTACGACAGAATCACCCTTTTCGATGTGTTTTTGAATGGAACTAATTGCTTGACTGCGAATTAAGTGCATGGATTGCCGACAAAACGCACGACAATATTGCTCGAAATCATGCAGATTCATTCCCTTGAAGAAGAACGAAAACAAGTGTTGCTTTACCTTCCAATTCGGGTAGAGTTTGAGTTTGTAGGCAATCAGTAGCGGAGAAAACAGCAGAAATCCGCATAGAAAAGACGATGTTCCTTTTGCAAAGCGAATAAATTCTACAAACGTGTCTTTCGTCGTAATCGTTCCGTCAAAATCGAAAGCCGCAACTATTTGTTTATCTTTCATTTACAATATATATAATAATAAAGAAAGATAGAATCCAACCAATGATACATAATTGTATAAAACGGTCGCACATCAAAATTTTAGTCGGATCGCCGCTTTTTAAATCCACAATAGTCACCTGCAGATACCGAATGATGCCAGCCAACACAAAAACCGATGTCAGGTAAACGTATTGACTATTAAACCGTTGCGTCACATCCGGCGAAACCGTATACATGATATATGCCATGATTGTGATGGCGGAAACAACGGTCATGACTTGGTTTATAAAATCCAGATTGTAGCGATGCGTATTTTTGCGTGGCTGTATACCGGTATTTTGGTATAACACCACATCATCCCGCCGCTTGGCAAAAGCGAGAAACAAAGCTAGCAAAAAGGTCATCAAAATAATCCATTCGGACAGATAAATGCCTGTGGCAAAACCGCCCGCCAACACACGCAACACAAATCCTATCGAGATAACCATCACATCCACAATTGGATAACGCTTCAAAATCAGGCAATACGCCATGTTCATTCCATAATAAAACAGAATAAGTCCGGCTAATACATACTTGCTCTCTCCGCCCCAAAGCGACAGTATGAGGATGGAAGCCGCCAAACAAACCATCTGGATGACATAGCCTTCTGTCGTTGCAATAGCACCGGAGGCAATCGGTCGCCGGCACTTTTTAGCATGCTTTCTATCTGCCTCCACATCCCAAATATCGTTGAAACAGTAAATGGAACTGCCTGCCAATGAAAAAGCGACAAACGCAATAAAACAGGCATAAAGCAACTGTATGTTGCCTAATTGTCCATTAAAGAACAAGGGTAAAAAAATGAATCCATTTTTAGACCATTGCTGGGGACGAAGGAGTTGTATGATGGGGGTTAATTTCATAATTGTGAATTATCAATCTTGCAATTATTGTAATTATTTTTTAACTAATTTTTCATCAATTACTTCAAACTGCTCTGAATCAAGAGTGACAGGAGGACCAATAGGAAGAATAGTCCCTAATTCACTTGAAGTTTCTTTGTATTTAATGCCCTTCTTATCTAATTTTATTTTAAACCCAATATTTCCTCCAAAATTTATTTGTATGGGAGACGTTGATTGAGATAAAACAGTTACATAATCGTTTGTCCAATTCTTAACCATTATGCTTCTTATACATGAACTGCCTATTGAAAAACTAAGATTTACAACCAACAGCAAATATGTTATATTCCTGAAAAGATTAACATAACGGTTACTTCTATCACTCTCTGTATATAATAGCATAATTAAGGGAAAAGCATAAAAGAAAGGAACATATCTTGCCCACCATCCACTTGGTAAAATAAAAAGAGAGCCAAAAAGCAGGAGTAAAAAAATAGTGCTGTGGTTCCTGTTTTCATTT
>BNTP01000188.1 GCA_025996695.1 Bacteroidia bacterium
GTTGGCGTGCGCCGCGATGCAATCGTCCGGAATGCGAACAGCCACCCACACTGCCCCTTTGTTGCCAACGCCTTTGCCAATCATTTCCAATATCCACGCCTCATTTTTATCGACGATGGAAAACGATTCTCCTGTACTGTAATAACCGTATTCTGCGACTAAATTGGTCATAACTTTAATCGCTTCGCGAGCCGTTTTTGCACGTTGCAAAGTGATGTAAATCAAACTGCCATAGTCGATTATACCGGTAGTGTCTTGCAATTCTTCGCGACCGGTAAACGTTGTTTCGCCGATGCACAACTGGTGTTCGTTCATGTTGCCGACCACATTGTACGTTTCAGCCACTTGGGCAATTTTTCCTAACGAATACGGTGGCTCACAATACCCGAATCGCCCTGCGCTGGATGAAAATTATCTTCGCGAAGTGGTGCGCAATACCGGGGATTTTCTGGAAGAAAAACCGATAAAATGATAATATAATCTTTCCGAAACTTTGCCCTGCAGGGCGACACTTGATATTGTGCCGCCTTTGTGGGGCTAATTATTTTTCTATACGACGCAAAATATTTGCAAAATAGTCATTAAATATTTGCAGTGTATTAAAATAATCACTATCTTTGTGGCGTTATTTCTTTTAACAAAAACATTTTAAACTTTTAATCAATGGAACAACAACTCGTTCAAATTCAGAACAAAATCCACGAGCTGAGAGGTCAAAAAGTGATGATTGACCGCGATTTAGCAGCATTGTATGGTGTTGAAACACGTATCTTAAATCAAGCCGTAAGACGTAATATCGAACGATTTGCCGGTGATGATTTCATGTTTCAATTGACAAATGAAGAAGTTGCAGAATATTCAAGGACGCAAATTGCGTCCTTGAACACAGAACAAGAAAAACTTGATTCTTCAAGATCACAAATTGTGATCTTGAACACAGAACAAGAAGAACTTGATTCTTCAAGGTCACAAATTGTGACCTTGAAGAAAGGCCGAGGATACAATATGAAATATCAGCCTTTTGCCTTCACCGAATTGGGCGTAGCCATGCTGAGTAGCGTGCTCAACTCCCCAACAGCTATCGAAATAAACAGAACTATCATGCGCACCTTTGTTGAACTTCGGCAATATTTATCACATCCATTGACTGATAGAGTAACTATTATTGAACACGATTTCAAGAATTTTGCCGCTAACATCGAAGAGGCATTTGCCGACTACAACGACATCAATGAAGACAACAGGATACAATTTGAACTCATCAATACATCTTTAGCCGAATTACAAGCATATAAAAAAATCATTAATAAGCCACGCAATCCGATAGGATTTTTTCCGCCGCCTCGTACTGCTCAGAAAGAAGAGGAGGAAAATGCAACAAAAGAAAGCGAAACTTCAAAAAAAACATAGCAAATTGAACTCGCATTCGCGCGAAATAGAATCACTAATTTGCACTTTAATATAAAAAACCGTACCTTTGCAAAATAGTAATTATAGATGAGATTATGTTAAAGAATCTGTTTCAAGCGATGAAGCCTCAAAAAAGGATAACGAAAAAAGAAATTATCCAATTGGTGGTCAATCTATTCAATAAATTGCCAAAAGAGGTAATGAACTACAAGCAGGTGAGTGCCGAATTGGAAATTACCAAAAACGCGGGCAAACTGATGGTAGCAGAGGTGCTGGAATTGCTTACGCAAGACGGAGTGCTGAACAAAGTGGATAATGGGAAATATCTGCTCAACAGGCTTGGAAATACGGCAGAAGGTGTATTTGACCGTCGTTCCAATGGTAAAAATTCGTTTATACCCGCAGACGGTAGTAAGTCGATTTTTGTGGCAGAACGCAACGCGATGCACGCGATGAGCGGCGACCGAGTGCAAGTCCAAATCCTTGCCAAACGGAAAGGACGCGACCCTGAAGCCGAAGTAATAAAAATCCTCGAACGCAAGGAAACAACTTTTGTGGGCACGCTGGAAGTTTCAAAAAATTACGCCTATTTGATTTCTGACAGTCGTAAATTGGCAAACGATATTTTTATTCCGAAAGGGAAACTGAAAGGCGGACAAACGGGTCAAAAAGCCCTTGTGCACATTGTGAGATGGCCGGAACGATCCAAAAATCCCGAAGGTGAAGTGATTGAGATCCTGGGCGATGCCGGTTCAAATAATACCGAAATGCATGCGATTTTGGCAGAATTTGGATTGCCTTACATCTATCCCGAAAAAGTGGAAAAAGCGGCCGAGAAGATTGCCAAACAAATCACAAAAGACGATTTGAAAGACCGAGAAGACTTTCGGCAGACGTTGACGGTGACTATTGACCCGAAAGATGCGAAGGATTTTGACGATGCGTTGTCTATCAAACAACTGAAAAGCGGCTTATGGGAAGTGGGGGTACACATTGCGGACGTGACGCATTATGTGAAAGCGGGCAGCATTATCGACAAGGAAGCCGAAGAGCGTGCAACCTCTGTGTATTTGGTCGACCGAACCATTCCGATGTTGCCTGAAGTGCTGTGCAACGACCTGTGTTCACTGCGTCCGAACGAGGATAAACTCGCTTTTTCCTGCGTTTTTGAACTGAATGACAGCGGTGAGGTAAAAAAATACCGCATCAAACGCGCGGTAATTCATTCCGACAAACGATTGACCTACGAAGAGGCGCAGGAAATTATTGAAAAAGCCCCCCAGCTCCCTCATGGGGAGTCAGGAAAATTCCATTCAGGAAATTTGGACATCATGAATGCCATTTTAACTTTGGACAAGTTGGCAAAAAAATTGCGTGAGAAGCGTTTCAAAAACGGTGCAATTGCCTTTGACCGCGTAGAGGTGAAGTTTGACATTGATAAGGACGGCAAACCGCTAAATGTTTATTTCAAAGAAGCTAAGGATTCCAACAAATTGGTCGAAGAATTTATGTTGCTTGCTAATAAAACTGTGGCAGAAGCGATTGGCAAAGTGAAAAAGCCCAAAGTGTTTGTTTATCGCGTTCACGATTTGCCGGATCCTGAAAAGTTGCAGAATTTCACCGAATTTGTACATCGCTTAGGTTATAAAGTCAAAAGCACGGGAGCTTTGAGCGATATGTCTAAGAGTATCAATGATTTATTGGAAAAAGTTCAAGGAAAACCTGAACAAAATCTGATAGAAACAATCGCCATTCGCTCAATGGCTAAGGCTGTTTACACGACCAATAATATTGGGCATTATGGTCTGGCATTTCCGTATTATACGCATTTCACGTCGCCCATTCGTCGCTACCCCGACATGATGGTACATCGTTTGCTGGAAAAATACCTGGCAGGTGGACGCTCTGTCAACGCCGAAAAGACGGAGGAAGATTGCAAGCACAGTTCGCGCATGGAATACGTGGCGGCACAGGCTGAACGTGCCTCTATCAAGTACAAACAAGTCGAATTTATGTCTGACAAAATCGGCATGGAATTTGACGGAGCCATTTCCGGTGTCACGGAATGGGGTCTGTATGTCGAAATCAACGAAAATCACTGCGAAGGCATGGTGCCGATGCGCGAATTAGACGACGATTTCTACGAATATGACGATAAAACCTATAGCCTTATTGGCAAGCGCAATAAAAAACGTTATCGCTTGGGCGATAACGTAAAAATTAAGGTGATACATACCAATTTAGAGCGCAAACAAATGGATTTTCAATTGGTCAGAACAGTGATTTGACTATTCTTGAATACTATTGAGAGCAAATCAAGATTCAATCCAAGAAATGATTTCTTCAGAATCAGGCAAAGTCTTCGGCGCAAGCGATTTGACCAAATGCCCTTCTTCGTCAATCAAGAATTTTTGAAAATTCCACGTCACAGGAGCATCAACCACGCCGTTGGCTTCTTTGGTGGTCAACCAGCGGTAAAGCGGCGCGATGTCATCGCCTTTGACCGAGATTTTTTCCATCATCGGAAACGTCACGCCATAATTGACGGTACAAAATTCCAAAATTTCTTCGTTGCTTCCCGGTTCTTGTGCGCCAAAATTATTGGCAGGAAAACCGACAATCACAAAATCAGAGTCGTTATATTGCTCATAAAGTGCCTCTAATTGTTTGTATTGCGGTGTCAGTCCGCATTTGGACGCCACATTCACAATCATCACTTTTTTCCCTTTGAGCAAAGCCAACGAAAAGTCCTCTCCCGCGATGTTTTTTACCGTAAAGTCGTAAATCGTGGAATCTGCCGTCTGTGCTGCCATCGGCAACACGCACAATAGCGCCAATAAGCTTAATACATTTTTTTTCATGATAATCTTTTTTAATTTATTTACTGTTTATTGTCAATTTATTTTCAGTCATTCGAACCATATATTGTTGAACAATCGCTTTGATAATCATTTCCATTTCGTTC
>BNTP01000189.1 GCA_025996695.1 Bacteroidia bacterium
GCTTGAGAATGGTTGTCCAACACCACTTCCACTAATCCGGACGTAAGAATCGTGCCTGTGGTATATCTGAAATAGACTAAAATGCACGACAATAGACACAATAAAGGATAGAACAACGCAAAGAGGTATCGGTTGAGTGCAATAAAATAAACGACCGCCCACAAAGCACCGACTAAAACGCTCCATTGGAGAAACAAAGTCAGCACATCTTCCCATTGCGAAACGGGTATAGTCACAAAATCGGCCGACGAAAACGCTACGCCAATAAATAAAGTTGTCAAAGTGACAAAAAGACAGTATTTGACGGCAGACTTCACTTTACAAAAAGTTTAGTATAGATGGTGTCGGTTGCGCCCAAATTTTTAGTAATGAACAGCCCCGCTTGTTTGCCCATTTCTTCGCGCCAATCGGTCATCAGCAGCAAGGCATCCATGCGATTGATGAACGTTTCTGCGTCGGCAATACTTCCGCCGCCCCCTTCCAAAATTAAATTTTCTGCCTCCCGAAACGCATGATATTTAGGCCCCCAGAGCACGGGAATGCCGTAGACCGCTGCTTCCAAGACGTTGTGAATGCCGTGTCCAAAACCGCCGCCAATGTAAGCGATTTCGCCGTAGCGATAGATGGACGAAAGCAGTCCGAAACAGTCGATAATCACACAGTCGGCCGTTCCGGCATTGGTTTCCGTCAATTCCGAATAGCGAAGCCAAGGGCGGTCGAGTTTGTCAATGATTTGTTGAATTCGCTCGTCCCCTATTTCGTGCGGGGCAATAATCAGCTTTATGTCCGGATTCTGATTGAAATAAGCGATAATAATGTCTTCGTCTTTGCTCCAAGTGCTTCCGGCCACCAGCGCGAGGTCTTTTGTATTCGGTGAAACGTGCAACATTTTCTCAATCAAAGGCAATTGTTTCTTCTGTTGAAAAATTTCATTGACACGGTCAAACCGCGTATCGCCGCTCACAATCACGCGATTGATGCCGTTTGCAGCCAACAATTCCTTAGAATTGCTATCTTGCACAAACAGCGTGTTATAATTTCTCAGGATGTCGCGATACAGGGCGCCATAGCCTTTGAAAAAAATCTGATTAGGCGTAAACCTTGCCGAAATAATGTAAGTCGGGATGTTTCGCTGAGCCAAAGTATCCAAATAGTTTTTCCAAAATTCATATTTAATGAAAATGGCCATTTCCAACGGCACTAAATCCAAAAATTGGGTGACATTTTTTGTTGTGTCAAACGGCAGATAGCATATCACATCTGCCTGAGGATAGTTTTTGCGCACCTCATAGCCCGAAGGCGAAAAAAAGGTGAGTAAAATTTGAGCGTTTGGATGCTCTTTTTTAATTTTTTCTATCAGCGGTCTACCCTGCTCAAATTCGCCCAAACTTGCCGCATGAAACCAAATATATTTCGCTCGGGGGTTGATTTTTTGCTTCAACAAGCCAAAAGTCTGCTTTTGACCGTCAATCATCAATTTAGCTTTTTGATTGAAAATGGTTGCCAATCGAACTGCCCACGCGTAAAAAAGAATAATTATATTGTACATTTTTTGTTTTTACAAAAAAATAGCTTACCTTTGAAGCGGCAAAGGTAGAAATTATGTTTGAAACACGAAAATTTTTTTACTGTTTTTGTTTGATTTGTCTGTTTTTTCTTCCAAAAATGCAGGCACAGACGATAGAAGAGGCAGATAAACTCTTTGCCGCCAAAAATTATGCGGCGGCGGCTTCCATGTATTATCAACTCTACCGGTTTGAAAAAGCGGTGGAGACATACGATTTGTATAAAGCGGCTTTAATTAAAGCCAAGAAACCGGCTAAGGCTGCGGCACTTACCCCGTTGATTCAACAGACTGAACACGCTGTTCGGATGTTGTCGAAGTGCGAAGATATTCAAATTATAGATAGCGTGGTGACCGACAAAAACCGTTTTTTGGATGCCTATTTACTTGGTCCGGAAAGTGGAATGTTGACAGCGACGGAGGAAAGAACGGGGTATGAAAATCCTTTGCACGACAGGCGTTTTTATGCCGAAAAAAATGCGAATAGGAGTTATCGAATTTACTCCGAAATCAAGTTGCGAGGCCAGTGGGCAGAAAAAAAAGAGCTAAATTTAGGCGCAAAGTCGATGAAAAATCAAAATTATCCGTTTGTGATGCCCGACGGATTGACGCTCTATTTTGCGGCAACGGGCAACAACTCCATTGGCGGTTACGACCTTTTTCTCACCCGTTACAATCTGAATAACGACACTTATCTGGCTCCAATTCAGCTCGGTATGCCGTTCAATTCGATTTATAATGATTATCTGATGGCGATTGACGAAATCAATGATATTGGGTATTTTGCGAGCGACCGTTTTCAGCCGGAGGGCAAAGTGGTCATCTACACTTTTATTCCAAACAAGGACGTCGCAATCGTCATCACCGATTCGGCACAGCTGATTCCGCGCGCACAAATCACGTCCATTCGCGACTCTTGGCAACCGAAAATCGACTATCCGGAATACGTCGCAGAATTTCAAAACGCCCTTGCCCGAGAGAAAAGAGCAGTGACGCAAAAGGATTTTTCATTTGCAATCAATGACAATCGTGTCTATACATCGTTGAAAGATTTCAAAAATGCGGCAGCCAAACAATTATTTGAACGCGCCCAACAATTAAACAAAGAGAGGACCGACTTGCAACAAAAGACAGACAGCTTGCATCAGGAGTATGCAAAAGCATCACTTAGCCTGCAAAAACAGTTGCGTCGTGAGATTCTGACCAAAGAAAACAAATTGGAAGAGTTGGATACGCAATATGCTGCCGCCGTGAAAGAGGTGCGGCGTTTGGAACAATAATCTTTAACTGTGCTACGCACGCACCTAACCGAACCCGAAGTGCCGGCACCCGGGACAAGCGCCCCAAATGCATTCTTAAGGGCAGCCCACTGAGATTGGGTTGGCACTGACCAATCAAGCCCAAGAGCTTTACATGCGGCATCAGCTTCCGACCGCTCGTAATAATACCCACGCTCTCCTTTCGGTTGAAATCAGCCACCGCCGGAATAGAGAACGCAATCTCTGCGCCGTCCAAGCCCAACGTCAGCAAAAACGTATACTGCCGGCCGGCTTCAAAGACGATCCCTTGAGCTTTGTTCGCCGGGTCATGCAGACGAAATACAACCTGACGCTTATTCACCGTGTCGTTCGTGAGATAATCCACTTCGACAATGGTCGCGTACAAATAAGTAGCATCCGCCGGAGTGGTGGCTACTTCGGCTACTGTGCCATATAATGAAAGTGCTGCGTTCGGTACCGAATCAAGTATGTTGAGCGTTCCCTTCGATTTCAATTTACTCAAAGCCAGTTCTTTAATCAGGTATGTCTTGTTCTTGTTCTGATTTTGAGCCTTGAAAACAATCCGTGACAGGGCATGCTTGAAATTCAATTGCACGGTAGGACTGCTTGCAAAAGTCAAATCGACACTTTTAGTCACCATGAAATCTTCTTGTTGGTCAACGCCGTTCCATCCCGGCACGGTGTATTTAATCTCGGGGCCGGTGGCAGGAGGAATCGTGACTGAGGGTGCTTGTTTCAGACCGGTCGTCACGTTCACACTGGATGCGGGCGAGTAAGCGAAAAAATCCACGGAGTCTTTTACCGGCCAGTTGGCTTTTCTCATTTTTTTTAATTTTTTACTTGTTTATACTCTTATTTTATATTTATAATTGATATTCGCGAGTGGCCGCATACCTACCTTGCGGATGTGTGATATTCGTGCAGGAAAGGCGTGTCAGCAGGAGGTGTCTCCGCTCCGCAAAGCGGTCTATCGCCCGCTTTGCTTCGGGCTTCGCCCTCGCAATGACGGAACAGGCCGCAACAGGACTCGAAAGTCCCATTACGGCTTGCTGGTATGTTTGTGAAAACGGGATTTAACGCCGGAAGCGCGAAGACGCGAAGACGCGCCTGCGCAGTTTGGCTTTTGCGAGGAAATTTACCCCCCCGTAAACTACTGATAATAAGGGGTTATGAACGATATTTTTTTATGACCTTCCATCTGTCCTATGCACATTGAATGGCAAAGGGACAAACTATTTTCATATAATCATACATTATTTGACAGATTTAACATTCTTTACGGTATATTTTCTTTTACAATCAGGGTCATTTCACGTTCGCGACTCGCCTCGTTGCTAATCTCGAACTCTGGTGATTACGTAAAATGCGGGAAGTCTTTATTTCTTATAAATCACCGTCAAGCCATCCCGCAAGGGAAGAATAATCTTTTCAATGCGTGGGTCTTCTTTGATTTTTTCGTTGAAGCGGATGATGCCTTGCGTCTGTTTATCGCCTGAATGAGGCGATTCGATCACC
>BNTP01000190.1 GCA_025996695.1 Bacteroidia bacterium
CGTGACCGGAGCTGCGTAGCTGCGATACGAAAATATCGCCGCTACGCGGCTCCGGGATTGTTATGCGCCTTGGTTTACCGTGGGCTGACGCGCCACGACTGCGAAGATTTCAGCCCGCGCGGGCTTTGGGTTATCGCGAAACACAAGATTTTGCTGATCCCCAAACTTACCCTTTTCCGCCCCAAGCACCCGCTTTGAAAATCCTCCCCAAAAAAGATTTTTTAATGCCTCATGCAATTCTCAGGGACTTTTTGTGGCAAAATTCATCATCAAAAAACGGTTTTTAGCTTTTTGGGGGGCAAAGTCAGGAGTATAGTTTTCGGACTAAACTCTAATAACTAAAAACTATTTAGAATGAGCCGCCGCGTTATTTATAAACAAATCCATTAACTGCTGTAGACGTTCCACATTTTGTTGCAAGAGTTCTGCGATTTGTTTTTGCGATTTGAGATTTTCGGACAGAAAGATGATTGTTGTTTCCTTTGTGGCAGAATCGTTTACCATCTCGTGCCGGTCATCTTTGATTTCTGATTTTTCAGATCCTTGCAGAAGCGCATGCTCCTGCACATTCGATTCATAGATCATATGCGTCAAGACGGATCTGTCCATATCCAAAAACGTGGCAATAGGAACCAACCGTTTCAACTTCATATCAGGACAGCCTAATATGCGGTTCATTCCATTTTCATGTACGCCGAGGTATTCAGCCAATTGACGTTTCGTAAAACCTTTTTCCATCAGTAAACGATTGAAATTGTTTAATTGAATTTTAGAAAATTCACTCATTTTATTTGATTTATTAGTTATTAAACGATTGTTTTACGCTATTGTATGATATAATCTGCCATGATACGAATAACTACCAATCAAAAACTGGTTGATTATTTGTAGTCAATCTGCAAAGAATTTGCACAAAGATAGTCATTTTTATTTGATTAGCAACTATTTTTTGATTTTTTTTCAAATTGATGCGGAATTTTGGCACAAAAATTCCATGAGAGCGGCACGAGGTATGAAAAAAAATATTTTTATTGCCATTATCAAATTCTCACGATCGTCGAATTGTGAATTGAAGCCTGTGACGCCAAAGCCATAGTAGCATGTGTCGAAAATGCTCGCAAGCAGCTACTCTCAAAATTCGCAAAATTTGAGGTGATTGGGTGAAATCGCAACTATGAGCGGTTATTCAGCCGATAGCACTAAGCTCCGTGTGTTTTTATTTATAAAAGAAGCATTGACTCTCGACAAGTCAGTGCCCTTCTTCAATAGTTATGGTTTGTTCTTTTATCATTCTGATAGGTTTTCTTGGGAAACCCTTATCAATTATGGGCGCGCTGGATCACCAACAATGTGAGAGCCTTATATTTTGGCAGCATTCGTTGGTACATCGGAGAATCGGCGATACAACATCATAATTCTCCCACGCATGCAGTGGCGAGCCTCTCGCTCAGTTCCCCGGTGTACGGATAGCAGTCTCCGGTAGAGAACGGCACGAATTGGTCAGCGACGTGTTGTCCACCATATAACACTCGTACGCGGTTCCCGCCGCCGGTATGTATCACATCGCTAGACCAATAGTAATTGCCCAGCTGGGATTTCGTAGGCACTGACCGCCACAAAAAGGTCAGTTCGCCGATCGTAGGCACGCGCATCCCAATCGAGGAGTTTAGGGCATGCACGAAGTTCCAATTAAAGTAAGTACCACCTTCGAGGCCGTAATAGCGAAGACTATTGTTTGGGATTGCCGCGTAGGCATAGGCGGCAAACACCGCCTGGCAGTCAGTGTCCGTGGTGTCTAGGGAGCGGCTTGGTCGGGGGTGTTTATAGAGGATTTTATACAGGTCGGCGGCGAGGGCACCCTTGTCCGTGGAGTTCGCTAGCGGCAGGCGGGCGACCGGGACGGTTCCGGTTGTAAGTTTGCTCGCATCGAGATTAGTCATCAGCGTCCCATCCAGCGCGGTCACATCTAATGCAACATTTCCAGAACTGTCGAAGTTCACACCACTCGCTGTCGCTCCGCCGGTGATAGAGATTGAGCGGCCGTTTGATCATGACTGGTCGCAGATAAACCGGTCATCGTTGCCAGTGTCGTTGTCATCGTCCCAGAGCTTAGATTGGCAACTGTTCCAGTCACATCCCCCGAGAGAGTCAATGTTTGCGTGCCGTTCAATTTATTACCCAGCGCGATGTTGACCGTTGTCACAGAGGGAGCAAGGCTAGTGCTCGCATTCAGATTGTCTTGTACCTGCGTCGGATGCACATGTGCGCCTCGCGAATATGCTGCTGCCGAGCCTGCGGATGCCGTTCCATTAGCTAGTGGATTCGTGGCGATCGGATCATTTTTCGTTGCGCCGGTTGCGATACCGTCCAATTTAGTTCTATCTGTTCCGGCACTCAATGCCGTAGCCGTAGCTGCGTTATCCGACGTGCTCTGATTCAAAGTAGGTATATCATTTGCAACCAACGCGCGGAAGGATGGGACGCCATTAACCGCATTTGGAACAGCAAGCACGTATTTCGCTGTTGTTGAAGGGAAATTAGGCACCTCATTGAAAGTTTTCTTACCATTCAGTGTTATTGATTTATTAAAAATTGTATCGCGTAAAGCGTTCAAACTGTTAGAGGTGCCGTTCAGAACGGTCGCATACACCTGTGCTTCGGTAGCCGGAGTTGTTGAGCCGGTAGCAACGGTAATCGCAGCGGTTTTTACAGGCACCGTCGGTGAGGTGGTAAACTGCGTCGCTGTGGCTGAGGTGAAAGAGGCTGAACCACTCGCGGTCGTTGCTCCCGCAAGGTGGGGTGGCATAAATCTCAAAAGGAGTATTGATGTGATAAAAAAAACCGTCATCAGATAGAGTCCTGTAAAAACAGACAAACCCAAGTTATCACATTACAGTGTAACAATTATCATGATTTTCCTGAAATCGAAACTTCTTACTTCATGCAGATTCAGGAGTATCAGCAGTGTTTTGTCGGTTGTCATACTGTCTCTAAATCTTGATTTACAAGAGATTAGAACTCCATCGCGAACCTCCGGAATGTTGTGGGTAAAGAAATTGGGTCATTATTGCATCACCGTAGAAAAAGAGAAAGCCGATGGTTGGATATTGATTTTCGATGAAAGTATCGGTATAGGCAAAGAAACGATGTTGCTTATTCTGGATATACGACGCAGTAAAATAGATTTTACGCGTCCGCTGACTGCACGGGACATGACCGCTCTGGTAGTAAAATCGCGAGAAAGTTGGACAGGAGAACAAATATTTACAGAAATAGAGTATTGCAAAGAGCAGTTAGGTCACATTATTTGCGACAACCGATGGTAGTGCTACGTTAAAAAAAAGCACTCCGAAAGCGCATATCATGCCGCCCAATCAACGTTCAAAATCAAGATTTTTGAATTTGGAACTTATCTCAGGGTGGGGCGAAAAAGTTATTAACATATTGGATAATGAACGGGATAACTGATATGGCGTTGATAATACCGGCAATGACATCCAACTTAAGTGAAAAAGAAATAATGAAAGCCATCGACGGGAATACGGTAAAACAAATTAAACAATGGCAAAAAAATAACTTGTGTGATTCCTTATCTGTCAAGCGAAATGAGTTTTTTTCTACGTGATTGGTTGGTCTATTTTTTTTATGATTGGCCGATTTATGCCACCCCACCATACGGGGTCGCTGTGGATAGGGTGGTCGCCCCACCCTGCACTGCGCTTCGCTTGTACGGGGTCATCAAAATTGCACCCCATACGGGGTGGAGTAAAGACCTCCGGTCTTTTTCATCATCATAATTTTGATGCGGTCAAGCCTTGCTCGCCATGTTGATTGCTGGAACTATGTGCGGATAACATTATAAAATTCCCATTCTTGATTGTTATTCAATCAACGCAATGCCGTTTTCGGTTGTATAGTATTTTTGAAAACGACTATTGGGTTTGTCCGGCACGGTCATGGCTAACAGGGATTCCTCAACAAGAGGCTTTATATAGTTTTTCATGAATTTCTCTCTGTCTTTTAAATTCACAGCTGAAAGAATTTCAATTCTTGTTTTGGCATTAACACATATTTGAAGAATTTTTTCTTTCATTTTCAAATTTGACTTGTCGCCGACTTTGTCCCGACTTTGTCCCAATTTGATTTTCATCGGGTGCACGACAAATTTCCCTTTCGGAATTGTACACGGAAACATATATGGCTTTTGTAGCCCGTAGGGCTTTCATATCAATAGAAAAACAGCCACCTCCCGAAATCATTGCCCGTAGGGCATACACCAGACGGGTGAAAGCCCTACGGGCTATGGGGTTGGATGGG
>BNTP01000191.1 GCA_025996695.1 Bacteroidia bacterium
GAGTGCCTTAGAAAATGTTTTTCTGAAAGATTTAGATGCATGGAAAGCAGAGAATCTGACTGAAAATCAGGCAGTTATGAGAAGAAAAAAGATGGCGGCATAGGAATAATGCGAAGCCGTTTGAACATCCTACCCGCAAGGTAGGTATGCAACCCCATTCGCCAATGGTCGCATACCTACATGCAGCGAGGTGTGGAGGCGATGGTTTTCTACCGAGCGGTGCATGCCTACCTTGCAGATATGTGATATTCATGCAGGAAAGGCGTGTTGGCCAACGCGACGCCATAGAAAGGCGTGTTAGCATGAGGTGTCTCCACTTCGCAAAGCGGTCTATCGCCCGCTTTGCTTCGGTCGACAAGACGACCTTGTCGGGGGAAAGGCAGCGGCGGCGGAGCCGCCGCTGCCTTTCCCCCTCTCTTAAAAAAACGCCGCCGTCCTTACTGCAAATATGAGCTGGCATCGCTTTTCCGCAGGTCACGACCTGCGGATATGAAAATATTGGCTTTCAGCCAAGGGGAACCCACAGCGGCAAAGCCGCCGTCATTGCGAGGGCGAAGCTCGAAGCAAACTATAAAAAGCAGCTGGTTTGCTTCGGGCTCCGCCCTCGCAATGACGGAACAAGCCGCAACAGGATGCAAAAAGCCGCAACAGGACTCGAAAGTCCCATTACGGCTTGCTTGTATGTTTGTGAAAACGGGATTTAACGCCGGAAGCGCGCGGACGCGATGACGCGCTTGCGCGGGTTGGTTTGTGCGAGGAAATTTACCCCCCCCCCCCGTAAACTACTGATAGTGAGGAGGTTATGAACGAAATATGTTTGTTATCTATCATCTGTCATCGATCCAATGCACATTAGTCCGCAAAGGTACAAACTATTTTCATATAACCACACATTATTTACAATTTTAACATTAGACCAGAGCAGATTAACGGCACATTAAAAAATATTTTTCATAAAATTTTATTTTTTTCTTGATTTTGCTAAAAATTGCTTACATTTGCAACTGTTATGAAATTTTTATTTGTAGTTCAAGGAGAAGGGCGCGGGCATTTGACGCAATCAATTACGTTGGCGAAAATGCTTCAAAAACACGGACATGCGGTCTGTGCTGTGTTGGTTGGGAAAAGCAATCGACGGGAACTGCCTGCGTTTTTTCATCAAGAAATGCCGGCACCGATTCACCGATTTGACAGTCCGAATTTTCCACCGCCAACGGGCACCGATCGCGCAAAAACAGGAGCAACCATTCGTTACAATATCCTGCGCCTGCCGCAATATATTAAAGGGCTATTTTTTCTCAAAAAGAAAATAAAGGAACTCCGGCCCGATGTGGTCATCAATTTTTATGAAATGCTGGTGGGATTAGCGTATGTGCTGTGCCCGCCCAAAGTACCATATATATGTATTGCGCATCAATATTCGTTTTTGCATCCCGACTATAAATTTCCGGCAGAAAATGAATCGGAATTGCGCAGTTTGAAATTGCTCACTCGCATCACCTGCTTTCGCGCATCAAAATTGTTTGTGTTATCCATTCACGAAAAGCAAAATAATGACGCCTTTAGATTGCTTCGCAATGCTCGCAATGACGAAGTTCGTAAAACAACGTCATTGCGAGGACAACGTCCGAAGCAATCCAATCATCAATTCGTGTTTGTGCCGCCGCTGTTGCGCAACGAGGTCTTCGCCGTGCAACCTCAACAAGGTGATTATTTGCACGGCTATCTGCTGAATGCCAATTATGCTGACGACATTATCGCGTGGCAAAAGCAGCATCCGGACGTTTCTTTGCATTTCTTTTGGGACAAAAAAGACGCAGAACAAGAAACCGTCATCAACGACCAACTATCCTTTCATCAATTAGACGACAAGCTATTTTTGAAATACATGGCAGGCTGCAATGGCTATGCGACCACAGCCGGATTTGAATCTGTGTGTGAAGCCGCTTATCTTGGCAAACCCGTTTTGATGGTTCCTACACACATCGAGCAGGCGTGCAATGCCTACGAATTTGCACAAGCGGGCTTTGGCATCGCCTCCGACCACTTTGATTTGGATGCACTGTTGGCATTTACGTCGCAATACAAAGCAGATCCGGCATTTCGCATTTGGGTGGAGCTATCAGAAGAACGCTGGATGCAGGAAATAAACAATTTAATAAACATAAAAAACACAAAAAATCATGGTTAAACCGTATGTAATGGGTATTGATATTGGTGGTACAAACACCGTATTTGGCGTTGTAGACGCACGTGGACAGATTATCGAAGCCGGAAAAATCAAAAGTTCGAGCGAAACAGCCGAGCTTTATTGCGCGGCATTGTCGGTTGAGTTGAATAACCTAATCGAAAAAGTGGGCGGGAAAGACAAGTTCAACGGCATTGGCATTGGTGCGCCAAACGGCAATTATTACAATGGCACCATCGAGGACGCTCCCAACATCAGCTGGGCAAAAGGGCGTGTCGTTCCTTTTGCCAACATGGTGAGTGCAGCCACGGGCTTGCCGGTCGCCCTGACGAACGATGCCAACGCCGCCGCCATCGGCGAAATGACCTACGGCGTTGCCAAAGGCATGAAAAACTTCATCATGATTACACTCGGCACAGGAGTCGGTAGCGGCATTGTCGTGAACGGTGAATTGGTGTATGGACACGACGGCTTCGCCGGCGAATTGGGTCACGTCATCGTCAAAAAAGACGGACGCGCGTGTGGATGCGGTCGCAAAGGCTGTTTGGAAGCCTACACGTCGGCAACCGGCGTCGCACGCACAGCCAAAGAATTAATCGAAAAAGGCGGCACAAAAAGCCTGTTAGCAAAATTTGACATCAACCATGTCACTTCCAAAGACGTGTACGACGCAGCCGAGCAAGGTGATCAAATCGCTATCGACATTTTCAAAGAAACAGGACACATCTTGGGCGAAGCATTCGCCAATTTCATAGCTTTCACCAGCCCGGAAGCCATCGTGCTGTTCGGAGGTTTGTCAAAAGCCGGCAAATACATCTTGGAGCCTGTTCAAGAAAGCATGGACGAATATTCGTTAGGTATTTTCAAGGGCAAAACCAAATTGTTGTTATCCGATTTGCCGGAAAGTGATGCGGCTGTTTTGGGTGCGAGCGCCCTTGCTTGGGAGATAAAATAAGGAGTTTCCCTCCAATTTTTGTCAAAAAACACAAAATTAGGTGGGGTAAATTTGTAAAAAACTACAAATTTACCCCACCTAAATTTGTAAAATTTTACAAAATTGCATTGTCATTCCAAATAAAAGTCGTACCTTTGCGGCGTAAATAACAAATTTACCCCACCTAAATTTGTAAAATTTTACACTTTTGGTAGGGAAACTAATAAAATGACAAGATGAAACGCAGTATTGTTGATGAACTGTTGGAATGGAAAAATTCATTCATGCCGAGAATGCCTTTGGTTTTACAGGGCGCACGGCAAATTGGGAAGACCTATGTTTTGAAGAAATTTGGGGCGGAATATTATGATAACGTCATTTATGCCAATTTTGATTCAGAGGTGACGTTGCGAGGTTATTTTGAGAGCGACTTGAAACCGGATCGCATCATTGCAATGCTTGAAGAGTTTTTTGCCACAGTCATTCATCCTCAAAAAACATTGATTATTTTTGATGAGATTCAGGAATGTCCCCGCGCCTTGACTTCACTCAAATATTTTGCGGAAGAAGCCCCTCAGTATGATATTATCGCGGCAGGATCGTTGCTTGGGGTGGCGTTGAAATGTGAGGACACCGACGCTCAGGGGACATCCTTTCCGGTCGGAAAAGTGTATATAAAAACGATGTATCCGCTTAATTTCGAGGAGTTTTTGTGGGCGAAACAGAAAAAATTACTCGCAAACAAAATTGCAGAGCATTTTTCGAAGAACAAAAAAATGCCCATCGTATT
Source organism: Bacteroidia bacterium (assembly GCA_025996695.1). Lineage (GTDB taxonomy): Bacteria > Bacteroidota > Bacteroidia > Bacteroidales > Azobacteroidaceae > Azobacteroides. The sequence continues at coordinate 3,913 of BNTP01000191.1, forward strand.
ACATAAAGAAGCACTAGATCTCTATCATGAATATCTGATTGTCGGTGGTATGCCACTTGCAGTTCAGACTTATGTTGCTAATTCATTGACACCAAATTTCACGGAGATTCAGAAACTTCTTTCGGCTTCATACACTGCGGACATGACAAAGTATACTGAAAAATCACAAGGAATTAGGAATATTGCCCTTTATAATTCTATTCCGGTTCAGCTTGGAAACTGTGATAGATTAAGCAATAAATTTGTTTACAGTGCAGTTGAAAAGAGTGCTCGCACCACAACTTTCAAAGATTCGGTTGATTGGCTCGAAACGGCAGGTATTGCACTAAAATGTACTAAAACGACCCGTGGAGATGTTCCTCCCATCCAATATGCTGATCAGAGTTCGTTCAAACTTT
>BNTP01000192.1 GCA_025996695.1 Bacteroidia bacterium
ACACCAGACGGGTGAAAGCCCTACGGGCTATGGGGTTGGATGGGGTACCTATTTTTCTATTGATATGAAAGCCCTACGGGCTATCTACTACTGTGAAAGTAAAAATGGGAAATTTGTCGTGCACCCGCGTAGCTGCGATATTTTGATTTTTCTAATTGTAAAAAATATCGCCGCTACGCGGCTCATGGGCTTGTTATGTAACATGTTTTCCGTGGACTGACGCACCACGGTTACAACGATTTCTGCCCTCAGGGCTTTGGAGGATAGTATATTCGTGCGGGAAAGGCTTGTTAGCACGGGGTGTTGACGTTGAGGCACCGTCCCCTGCGGAACAGGGCGCCCGTGCTATTCCGCAGAGAGCGGCACTTGAGGTGGGTGCAATGTTGATGACCCCGCACTGAGCGACGCATGTGGGAGGTTATCAGCATTCTACGCCTTTCGGCTTAAAAAAATAACAACTTCATAAGTAGGCGAGTGAACATTTTTGAAAACTTTTTTCAAAATTTGAAAGGATAAGTATTTGATTATAAGCGAATTACATTTTATTTTGGAAAACTTATCAACAAAATAAAAAATAATTATTAAATAATTTGTTTAACTTGTCTTATATTTGTACCTTTGCGCCATAAAAAAATGCAGGTTATTTATGAAGATGAAAAAGTACACATTTGACGAAGCGTATCAGGCGTCGTTGGATTATTTTAATGGCGACGAATTAGCAGCCAAAGTGTTTGTTAACAAATACGCTTTGAAAGATGGCTTTGGAGACATTTTTGAAAAAACGCCGGAAGATTTGCACCATCGTTTGGCGAGTGAAATTGCTCGTATTGAAACAAAATACCCCAATCCGCTGTCGGAAAAAGAATTATTTGATTTGTTTGATCATTTCAAATACATCGTGCCGCAGGGTAGCCCAATGACCGGCATCGGAAATACCCACCAAATTGGGTCGTTGTCCAACTGCTTTGTGATTGGCATAGATGGATTGGCCGACTCTTATGGGGCAATCATCAAAATTGACGAGGAGCAGGTGCAGCTGATGAAACGTCGCGGGGGAGTGGGTCACGACCTGTCGCACATCCGCCCCAAGGGATCGCCGGTGAAAAATTCCGCGCTGACATCTACCGGCTTGGTGCCGTTTATGGAACGCTATTCCAATTCTACCCGCGAAGTGGCTCAGGACGGTCGTCGTGGAGCATTGATGCTCAGCGTTTCGGTGAAGCATCCGGATACAGAGTCATTTATCGATGCCAAAATGTTGGACGGCAGAGTGACCGGAGCCAATGTGTCTGTCAAAATTACCGACGCTTTCATGGAAGCGGTCATCAACGACAGCCCGTTTACACAACAATATCCTATCGACAGCCGGAAGCCAACGTATACGAAAGACATTAACGCGGGCGAACTTTGGGGCAAAATTATTCACAATGCGTGGAAATCTGCCGAGCCGGGCGTTCTGTTTTGGGACACGATTATCAAGGAATCGCTGCCTGACTGCTATGCCGATTTAGGTTTCAAAACAATTTCTACTAATCCCTGCGGCGAAATCCCTTTGTGTCCGTATGATAGCTGCCGCTTGTTGGCAATCAATTTGTATTCGTATGTAAAAAATCCGTTCACGAAAAAAGCGACGTTTGATTTCAAGCTTTTCAAAGAACATGTGGCTCTGGCTCAACGGATTATGGATGACATCATCGACTTGGAAACTGAAAAAATTGACGCGATTATCGCAAAAATAACGAGCGACCCCGAAACGGGAGAAGTGAAGCATGCGGAGGAATTGCTGTGGCAAAAAATCCGCCACAAAACCTTGCAAGGACGCCGTACAGGCGTTGGCATCACTGCCGAAGGGGATATGCTGGCCGCGTTAAACCTCCGTTACGGCACGCCGGAAGCCACCGATATGGCAGAAGAAGTTCAGAAAAATTTGGCGTTGGCGGCTTATGGCTCATCGGTGAAACTGGCTTGCGAGCGCGGGGCTTTTGAAATTTACGATGCCAAGCGTGAGAAAAACAACCCGTTCGTGGCGCGTTTGCGTGAAGCAGACCCCAAATTGGTGGCAGACATGGAAAAATACGGTCGCCGCAACATCGCCTGTCTGACGATTGCGCCTACCGGCACCACATCGCTGATGACGCAAACCACGTCGGGCATCGAGCCGGTCTTTTTGCCGGTTTACAAGCGTCGCCGGAAGGTAAACCCCAACGACGCATCTGTGAAGGTCGATTTTGTCGATGAAGTGGGCGATACTTGGGAAGAATATATCGTCTTTCACCACAAATTTGTCGACTGGATGGAAGCCAACGGTTATCCAACTACCCAAAAATTCAGTCCCGAAGAATTAGATGAAATGATTGCAAAATCACCTTATTATAAAGCCACTTCCAACGATGTGGACTGGATGCAAAAAGTGAAGATGCAAGGACGTGTGCAAAAATGGGTCGACCATTCCATCAGCGTCACCATCAACCTGCCGAACAATGCGGAAGAATCGCTCGTCAATCAACTTTATATTGAAGCGTGGAAATCGGGCTGCAAAGGCTGCACGGTCTATCGTGACGGTTCTCGAAGCGGCGTTTTGTTGTCTGCGGACAAAAAAGAGGATAAAGACTGCGAATGTTATGAACGCTCAAAGATTCTCGTCAAACGTCCACGCGAACTCAAAGCGGAAATTGTGCGTTTTCAAAACAATCGCGAGAAATGGATTGCGTTTGTAGGATTGCACGACAACCGTCCATACGAGATTTTTACCGGCATCTACGACGAAGAAGACGGTATTTACATACCCAAAAATATTGAGTATGGCACCATCCTCAAGACCGTAGACGAAGATGGAAAGAAACATTACGATTTCCAATATGTCAACAAACGGGGCTACAAGACCACGATTGAAGGACTTGACAGCAAATTCGACCCGGAATATTGGAATTACGCCAAATTACTATCCGGCGTGTTGCGCTATTTGATGCCCGTAGACCAAGTTATCAAGCTCGTGCAAGGTTTGGAACTCGACAACACTATCAACACATGGAAAAACGGGGTGGAACGCGCCTTGAAAAAGTACGTCATGGAAGGCACCGAAGCCAAAGGCAAAAAATGTCCCAACTGTGGACAAGAATCGCTCGTTTACACCGAAGGCTGCTTGAAATGCACTCAGTGTGGGTTTTCTAAGTGTGGCGGATAGTCTAACGGATAATTTTGATAAGTCCACCCCCGCCCAGTTGAATAATGCTGGAAGGGTGGGCTTTTTGCATGTCGGATTGCCGGTGTCGGACAATGAAATCAACAGATTTTTTGATTGTTTCCGAAATTTCGGAAAAATTGGCCGGTGTCGGCTGTCCGCTGATGTTGGCGGAAGTGGACACGAGGGGGCTTCGCAGACGGCGACAAAGCTGTTGGGAAAACGCCTCTTGGGTCACACGGATGCCGAGCGTGCCGTCGGCGGCTATCAACGATGGGGCTACGTTGCGTGCTCCCGAATAGATGATCGTCAACGGTTTGTCGCTCACGTCAATCAAATCAAGGGCGATGTCAGGCAGTTCGTCCACATAATAACCCAATTTAGCGGTGGAATCTATCAGCACGATCATTGATTTGCTGTCGGCGCGTTGCTTAATTTCATAGACACGACGCACCGCAGCCGCATTGCTCGCGTCGCAGCCAATACCCCACACAGTATCGGTAGGGTAGAGAATCACCCCCCCCCCACGCAATACTTCAATGGCTCGTTTAATATCTTCTTCCAATTAAAGCAAGGCTTTAATTTTGGCGTCAATGGCATCTTTGCCAACTGCACCAATGAGTTTGTCTATCATTTCACCCCCTTTGAAAAACAAAATCGTCGGGATGCTGCGAATACCAAATTCAACCGGCAAGTCGATGTTTTCATCTACATTACACTTGCCGATTTCCACTTGACCCTCATATTCAGCGTGCAATTCATCAATACTCGGTCCAATCGCTTTACACGGACCGCACCACTCTGCCCAAAAATCTACCACTAATGGCTTGTCGCCATTCAACAACTCCTTAAAATTAGCGTCTGTAATTTGTTTTGCCATAATTTTATAATAATATTGTATTCAAGTGTACAAAGGTACAAATATTTTATTAATTTCATCAATAAAAAAAAATTTAGGCTAAATCTTTTTTTGAGGTGCTATGAAAAATATCCGGCAGTGCGATACAGGAAAAAATTCTTATCTTTCAGTCCATAGTTAGCGGAAACAAATCGTTGTAATTTACCGTTCAGATTTTCAGCT
>BNTP01000193.1 GCA_025996695.1 Bacteroidia bacterium
TTAACACGTCATTCATCGCAACCTGTCCATCGAGCGGACTAATTTTTCATCTTTTTTAATTGCCGTCATGGCCAATACTGCAAATATCAGTCCAAATACAGGCGCTATGGGAAGCCAAACCGGTGAAATGAGAGCGCTTTCGCCTTCTGTAACTATCGGCACTAATTTCAAATACATCACAACTGCCGTCACAGCCTCCAAAAAGATGAGAATGTAACAAATAGTTATTTGCCTCGGTCTATCTTTATAACGAATGATACCCACAACAGCCAATGCGGCCGTTAATGCACTCGCAATCAGCAAGATATTTTCTTTCTGAAAAAGATGTGCCAAGCCAATAGCGATGGCAAACACCAAAAAGAGCCAAAATGTTTGAATACGTTGAATCATAATTCTTCAATCTTGTCTTTTAGCGGGTCGCGGTAGTAGATTTCGCCCTCCACATATTCTTGTGCCGCAATCAATGTTGGCTTCGGAAGGCGTTCAAAGTAGCGAGAAATTTCGATTTGCTCGCGATTTTCAAACACTTCGTCCAAATTGTCGGTATAAGACGAAAACTCTTGAAGTTTTTCACCCAAATCGTGTTTGATTTCTACCGCAATTTCGTTTGCACGTTTACCGATGATGCGCACTGTTTGGTACACATTGCCCGTTCCTTCCGCCATTCTTTGCATATCGCGAGTAACAGTGTTTGCAGGGGCCGTTGATTTTTTGTAGTCCATCTTTCTTTTTAATTAAAAATTAAGAATTAAAAATTAAGAATCTAAGAATTAAGAAAGCATTAAAAATTAACCTCAAGAGCCATAATTTTTAATTCTCAATTTTTAATTTTTCTCCATTTCATTATATATTTTTTCTATCTCTTTGCTGTATTTGCCTGTGGGATAGTCGTTTTTGTATGAGAAATACTCGTCTGTCACGTCGCGGTAGCGCAACTCTTTTTTCTCATCAATACTTTTTTTCGCCAATTCACACCGCGATTTGAAAGTGTAATACATAAAATCTTCGCGGTATATGGAATAGGGATAGCTGTTCATGGCATTGCGTGCAGTGATGATGCACGAGGTGTAATTGCCGCCCGGGAATGGATAGCCCGGCACATAATCGCCTAAATTGTAGTACAAGCGCGTGGCCATCAACTCTTTCAGAGCCAATTTGTCTTGCAATTCCATCACTGCATTTTCAGCCTCCTGCTTTTTATCGCTTTGCGGATAATATTCCAAAAACTCCATGAATAAAGACATCGCTCGACGGGTGTCAGACTGGTCGAGACGTACGTCCGGCGACATTTCATACAGCCCATAAGCCGCATAAAAACGCGACCGCTCGGCATATTCCCCTTTGGGGAATGTGGTATAATAGCGGCGAAACATGTTGGTTGCAGATTCGTAATCTTTAGTCTTATAATAGGATTGCGCTAGCATATAAATACTCTCTTCAGCATGGCTTGTGCCGCCCAAAATAGGGTTAATGTCCTCCAACAAGGTAATCGTCTTGCTGTATTTGCCGGCATCAAAATACTTCTTGGCAGCCGTGTACTTCACTTCTACATCGGGGCTTTTAAGAACTTTATTGTACTCCCCGCACGATGCGCACAGAGTCAACAACAAGCACAAATACAAAATTTTCTGTTTCATTACACGTAAATTTGCGGCAAAGGTACGAAAGAATTATGAATTATGAGTTATGAATCATGTTTTTTTTGAATTATTATGTTTTTTTTCAAACACAGCAGGAGTTGTCTGCTGTATTCTTTTATTGATATGAATGCCCCAACGGGCAATTAGCTCGTCCGTTAGGGCATTCATATCAATAGAAAAGACGAAATCTGGATCGTATTTTACCACCGGCAAATCACAATAATCAAATCGTTCGCACGCACCTCAAGGGCACAGCGTCACCTGCATCGGTACCCTCCACGTTGTGTGCTGACGGATCCCCAAAGATGGTGTAGCTTGCATCGTACATGGACATGGCCATATTCGGCGCAGCTGCCAGCCACAGCCCGTATTGATCCCAGCCTAGCCAGCCCGGCGAAGTTTTGTATAAACCAGCCAATGCAGCGGGGGTAGTCCATGGGGTTTGGAGTTGTTGCGGGGTCCCTGACGTACCTACCCCCCCCATCAAGGCATCGAATTCACCGTCTAGCGCAGTCCATTGAGCATAAGTTGGAACCGACCATCCTGCACCAAGTAGTTTGCACGCCGCATCAGCTTCACTCACCGTGTAATAAAATCCGCGCTCTCCTGCCGTGGGGGCGGAAGACAAGCTCGCATCTACGTAGGTATCAAACGACGCGGTGCCTTCCTTGATATTTTGTGTTGTCCAGCAAAGATCTTTTATAGGCGTATTACCATAATTCGCCGTCGTATATGTTTTAATCAGGTCGCCGCACTTGAAAGGTGCTACAATCGGTGGCACCTCTACCTCTGCAAGTGGGTTAAAATCAGTCACCGCCGGAATAGAGAACACAATCTCTTCGCTGTTCAAGCCTAAGGTCAGCAAGAACGTATATTGCTTGCCCACTTCAAACACGATGCCTATAGCTTTATCCGCAGGGTCGTGCAGACGGAAAACTACCTGGCGCTTATTAACTGTGTCATTCGTGAGGTAATCCACTTCAGCAACGGTGACGTACAAATAAGTAGCATCCGTCGGACTGGTGGCTATTTCGGCTACTGTGCCATATTCCGGAGTGCTGCCGGTGAATGCTCCCAAGACAGTTTCCTACGGTAGCACCATCAAACCGTTACTCGCATTGGTAATCGCGGTATAATCGGTGCTCGCAGTGCCGGTGCCGTAAGGCACAAGCACATTTGTGCTCCCAAGATCCACTTTGTATGTAACCGAATCATGTTGTGCTTTCCAGGAAACGTTGTACGCGCCCGGAGTATGCGCAAATGTAGCACCGGCGTTCGGTACCGAATCCAGCATGTTGAGCGTTCCCTTCGATTTCAATTTACTCAAAGCCAATTCTTTAATCACATACGTCTTGTTTTTGTTCTGATTTTGAGCCTTGAAAACAATCCGTGACAGGGCATGCTTGAAATTCAATTGGACGCTCGGACTGCTTGTATAAGTCAAATCTACACTTTTAGTCACCATGAAGTCCTCTTGTGGGTCAACGCCGTTCCATTCCGGCACGGTGTATTCAATCTCGGGAGCGGCTACAGGAGGCGTCGGGACTGTGGTCACATTCTGTTTCAAACCGGCTGTCACGTTCACACTTGACGCGGGCGAGTACGCGAAGAAATCGACGGAATCTCTTGCCGGCCAGTTGGCTTTGGGGAAATAGTCCCAACTCGCACCATCTTCGCTGCGTGTTACGGTCACGCCATTCAGCACATAACCGTCATAAACCGTTGGCGTTGCGGCAGGATGGCTCCATGCCGAGGTGGTAAATGAAGTCATCGAACCTGCGGTGGTCACACTCGCGCGGAGCTGCTTGTCCGCGAACGTCTTGAAGGCAATCTCCGGTCCACTACTCTGCACCGGGTTGCTTTGATACAAATCGGTTGCACAACTGCTGCTCAAAGCTACCAGGCCGAGTAGACTAAAAAACATTGTTTTTTTTCTCATGTTTTCTAATTTTTTTTGTTTATCATTATTTTTCTTTCATTCTTCATTCTTCATTATTTTGCCTCCCTCACCTTGCGGCATGCCGGGATGTTATAGTCGTGTGGGAAAGGCGTGTTGGTCGTATGTTGGCACGCGACAATAGCATAGAAAAGTGTGTTGGCCAACGCGACACCATAGAAAGGCGTGTTAGCATGAGGTGTCTCCGCTCTGCAAAGCGGTCTAGCGCCCGCTTTGCTTCGGTCGACAAGACGACCCTCACGTGAGGGTCGGGGGAAAGGCAGCGGCGGCGGAGCCGCCGCTGCCGCTGCCTTTCTCCTCTCTCTTAAAAAAGCGCCGCCGTCATGTCGAATTTCTATAAAAAATTTACATAAAAAAGAATATGAATGCTGGATATGATACCTAAAAAAATAGTACCTTTGCAGGCGAAATAAAAATAACAAGCAAGATGAACTTACTGAATTTTACAACGACCTTTCCGGATGAGCAAAGTTGCAAACTCAAATGGAAAGAAATGCGCGACAAGGCAGGCGTAGTATGCCCCCATTGTGGAAGTACGGCACATTACTGGAAGTCGGACAAAGAATGTTATGAGTGCAAAAAGTGCAAATACCGCCAGAGCTTGCGCTGCAACACCATCATGCACATGTCCAAACTGCCTTTTCGCTATTGGTTTGTGGC
>BNTP01000194.1 GCA_025996695.1 Bacteroidia bacterium
TTGAATAAATTTGCAGTGATTATTTCAGGTGGGATTAATGGACTTCGTTTCATCTGGGATAGTCTCCTCTTAAAAGAGTCGGACAATAACTCCGCGCGAGAAAAAAGTAATTTTTAGAAGTCCCCTTTATAAAGTTGGAGTTCGGATTGTTCGGTATCGTACAAAAGCACCGCTTTACTGTCCTTATTCGGATGAATGGTTGTTCCCAATGTGTCGATAGAAAAAACGGCATTACGGATCGTTCCGGCAATCAGGCTCCCAACATAATTACTTTTTCCTGTTCCTTCACCACCCGTTATGCCGAGTAAATTTCCTTGTGTTCCAAGCGGTACATCATTGATTGAAATGAGCATTTCAGATTGAATGGGCGGATTGTTAAAATCAATCTCGCATGGTTTAAGAATTGCCATTGTTTCGCTGTATAAATTGTCTAAAAAGTCGATGAAAAGTTGCGTGAATTCGTTTTTAGTTTTTCCAATTTTGAAAAAATCGGATATATCCTTTTCCTGCTTTGTTCCCGCAAGCGGCAAAACAAGCCGTTTTACGCCCAAATCCGCGAGTTGCTGCGCATGTTTGGCGGAAGCATCCAATCCGGTTTTGTCTGTGTCGTAGAGCAAAATAATGTGCTTAAAACGGTAGGACAGTTTTTTGATAATGCTTTGAGGAATGTTTGATGTTTCGCTGTTAAAGCAGATTGCGTGAAAACCGTGTGCCGCAAGTGATAAAACGTCTTTCTCACCGCCTGTAATGAAAAGTGTATCGCCTTTGGCGGGTAGTTGTTCCAACCCAAAGCAATAATTTTCCGGCAGTAAACCGCCGTATAAAAAACGAATTTCGGAACACGGACGGTAAATTTTGATATGCCGTTTGCCTTGATAGCCGAATATCGGCTCATGGTCCGTTGAATAAAGGATAAACGGTTTTCCCTCATTGTTTTCACTCTTAAACTCCCTCAAAGAAAAAACTTTGTACGTTTTCAAAACATCAATCGTAATGCCGTATTGCCGCCAAAAATCCATTTCCCGTGTTGAAAAAGTTTGATTGACGACAGAGTAGGGCTTTGCCTTTTTCGGGCTGGGATTAGGGATATTTTCAGTCCGACCTTTCGGTTTGCCTGTGGGCGAGGAAACCGGCACAACAAAAGCTTGGTCGTTTTCGTCAATGCCAAGCGATAAATCGCGGATTATCGTTTTCAGAATTTCAATAAAATCCTTCGGGTTGTTGCAATTCAATCCTTTGATTTTTCCGACAATATCGAAACAGTCGCCGCTAAAAGTATCATTACCGAAATCTTTCATTTTATACGATTGGCTTCTGCGGTCATAATAGATATTGCACGAGGCTTTTTTATCCTCGTAAAGCGGGTTCAGGAAGTTGCGCCCAACGCGCCACTGTCCCGGAATGTAATGCTTGAAAACGTCCAAGCCGTTATTTGTCCGTCCTAATAGTGCGTCTTTGTTCAGCATGTAATTGATGGTTTTTGATTAAATCCTGCAAATGCTCATCGCTACGCCGGATAACGTTATCCTGCAACAGACGTTGAACTTCACTGATTCTGTAATAGATTTTCCCACGAATTTGGGAATAATTGATTGAATGCGAAGCTCGCAACCGTTGCAAAGTCCGCGAACTGATTTTCAGAAAGGTACAAACCTCGTAACTGTCCACCCAGCCGTCTTCCGGTTCTTCCTCCGCCTTGCTTTGCATGGCGGTAACAAATTTGGCAATCATGTTAATTTTCGCCGTTAAATCCTTGAATACCTGTGATTCAATAGTGATAACTTCCATATTGTTTGTCGAATTAAAATTTTGTGCAAAGGTCGGAAGTTGAAAAACACAGATTTCACAAGTTATACCCAAGTTGGGTACGATTTTTCTGTAAAAAGGTTTTATCTTGCTGATTTTCAACGAAATATTTTTTAATAGAAGGCGAAGTTCAAAAAATGTGGGGTAATTTTGAAAGATTTTGCCAAAACAAACCCCTCTGTAAACGGTATTTGGGTATTAAAATCACTATAAAAATCGAATACCCAAGTTGGGTATAACTTGGGTATTCAAAAAAAAAATAAAATGTTGATTTTCAATTATTTACTATCAAGTTCTGTCATGTATTTGTTAAGCGATTCAATTAGATGATTCAAATAAGGCGTTCTATCCCCTTTTCGACTTCTAATTTCGAGAAAAATCCGGTAAGCATTGTCAATATCAATATTAAACATTTTACAAAATTTGGCAGTCAACACCCGAAGGTCAATGTTTCCATTATTCACGCTTTGTGCAGCATATATGTCATAAACTAATTCCACTAAAGCCACTTTACGCTCCGTCCATTTATCCACAGAAGTCAAATTTATCGAATGTTTCGATCGGCGTTCATTGCGCTCTAATTTTTCTAATTCTTCATCCAAATAAGTGGCAAGCATATCATTTGCAAGTATTTCGGTAACTTTATAGTCGTAATTTGTTGAAAAATTGGAATCTCGCTCATAAGAAAAACTTTCAACATGACACTCTAATTTCTGAGTACTCCTTAAAAAACACAATTCATCCAGATGAGTACTCCCGGATCTGTAGCATTGGATAAATTTGTTGTTTTTATGGAAGAAATAATTTAGCGTCTTTTGCTTTTTCCCAAAATATTCTTTGATATCCTCATAACCACAAACCGGACGATGCCGTTCAATTTCCAATATTTTGTGGTAATAGATGAGTTTGAAAAATATTTTTGGTTTTGTTTCCTTGAAAAATGTGATTTCCTCTTCTTTGCTTTCAAACGTGTAATTGGAAATCAACTCTTTAATCTTAGAAAATCCATCTTTCAGTATTGCAATAATGGGAGTGACATCGGCTGCAACTTCAGTAATTTCCAACTCTTTTAGTTGAACTCTGTTTTTTAACTCTTACGCAATTGTTTCAATTTTTGCTTTCATATCTTCAAATTTAGTTAATAAAACGAATGGATTATCCATTCAAAATGAGATTTTTACAAATGTAGTGATTTTTTTTCATAACTACCTAAGGGAACACGCGTAAATAACATATACATTTTAATAACTTAACTTGTTTATTATTATATGCTTACAAATTAAAACGTAAAGATTATTTACGCGCGTTCCCTAATTAGTCTGTAAAGTTTTTAGACGTGGACGCAAGTCATTGTTTGGTGCAAGGTGCAAGCATCTATATATAGATGCTTGCACCTTGCACTAAAGGTAAGTAATTGATTATAAAGCGATTATTTTTCTCAAATTTTGAAGATAATTGAAAAAAAATGTGTATCTTTGCCCCCGAAGTTTTATGCAGACAAAGGCAAGACAAGAGTAGTCAAAAGGAAACTCGGAAAACGCCCCAAATCGTACCCCATAAGACGAAATAAAGATACAACTCGCTGATTTACAGCGGTTTCCTACAAGTATCTACAAATCTTGACAATTTCAATAATCAACCAAGAGTAAAGTGAAGACGCTCACGCCGTTCGGCGTGGGCTTTACTCATTTATTTGATGATTTAGGTAGTTGAAGACCTCAGAAAACAGATAATTAGGAGTTTTGTCTGCGCTTTTTTTGCACTTATACGAAAGGACAAAACAACCGGACAAAATCGGTAAATTACCTTGCAAAGCGATTAAAAACAATAGCGTGAGGCGCGGTTTCGAAAAGCGAAATGAGTAGAAAATTTTAAAAATAAAATTTATGAAAAGAGTTTTAAAATCAGTTGCTGTATTAGCAATTGCAGTTGTAACTTCGTGTTTGTTCACGTCTTGTTCAAAAGACGATGACGCAGCCAGCTTGAAAGGCACATCATGGCTGTATGAAGCTGAGGAAGTAGTCGACAATGTGCTTGTAGGTGTAGCCATTGAATTGGATTTTACAACAGCTAGTCAGGTGGATTTAAATGTGCTTGTTGGTGGAAAATCTGACGATGCTATTGTAATTAGCGGGGTATCTGCCGGAACGTACAGCTACAGCTACAATCATCCCGCAGTAACTATTACCGTTGATGGCGATAGACTTACCGGAACCGTAAATGGCAACAAGTTGACATTGTCAGATGGAGCGGATGTTTGGGTTGGCATTGCTAATTAAAAATATATTCGTATCTTTGCAGAAAAAAAAAGCTATGAAATGTCCAAAATGTTCGTGCGATAAACGAGTTAAGTCTGGCACTATAAAAGGCAGACAGCGTTATAAATGCAAAGAATGCGGTTGTAATTATAGCGTAGAGA
>BNTP01000195.1 GCA_025996695.1 Bacteroidia bacterium
ACGGGCGTTGCCTCTTTTGTTTCGAGGGCGATGCCGTTGGGGGCAGAATAAATTTTAATATTTTCTGTTTTATTTACTGCAATGTTGTCAATATCGGTTATTAAATCTTGCTGATTTTTAAAAATAGGCAATCCACCATAAATAGAGTTACTTGCAGACATTTTCCATATATTCGTGAAATCCCACTCCAGCGTTTCTTCAATCCATGATTGCGATTGGAAAGTAGCAAGCGATTGATTTTTCCCATTGGCGCTTGACTCAGTAGGTGAGCCATTTATTGTACTCCCATTCACGGTCATAGAAGAAAGGGCATAACAATTTGAAATATTGGAACCTCCAATTCGTCTAGCAGATTGGGCTTGTATGGCAGTGTTAGCTGCAAAACAGTTACTGATAGTTCCTTCGCTGCCGCAAATTCCTCCTGAATAAGAAGCAATAACAAAAGAAGAAGAAGGAGGAGGAGGAGAAGAAGAAGAATCGCTGCCTGTATTGTAGCAATTCGTTATTGTTGAAGAAGATGCATAAGAAGATTCGCCGCAAATTCCGCCTGCATAACAACCAGAAGAACCATTAGAAGAAGAAACACTGCCTGTATTGTAGCAATTCGTTATGTTGAAGAAGAAACAAGTCCGCAAATTCCTCCGGAATATAAATCAATAGCATAATTCTCACTATAAGAAGAAGAAGAAGAAACGCTGCCTGTATTGTAGCAATTCGTTATTGTTGAAGAATAAGCATATCCGCAAATTCCGCCTGAATAATGATCAGAGATAGAAAGAAGAGAAGGAGAAGGATAAGAAGAAGAAACACTGCCGGACACGCCTAAATTTTTAATGGTGGCACCACCAATCCGTCCAAATACTCCGGCATAAGTATCATTTACAGAATTACTTATCTTTATGTTTATCTTTACTGCTACTTCATGCCCACCACCATCAAAAATTCCTTTAAATGCACCGGAAGTGCCGCCAATTACAGTTGTAACAGTGTCATTTGCACCTGTCAAATCTCGTGTGAGTGAAAAATATATGCCGGAACAATCATTTCCATTCGCTACAGTCAAAGCCAAAGCCTCCATATTTGCTTTGGAAGAAATCAGATAGGGATTGGTTTCTGTCCCGATACCGTTACCGGTGGTAGTTAACACTACATTATCTATGGCAATAGGCGGCTGCACTGCACTACTGTTAGCATTACGCCAACTAAACACCAAACGTTTTGTGCCACTGTATGCAGGCAAGTTAATTGTACCTTGTGTCCAAGATGCACTTTCGCTAAATGTCCCCAATAAATAGATATTACCATAACCATCATTATCTGGTAACTGACTCCCTGCGGTTGGCCATGTTGATGTTGGAATCAAATAGACTTTCAACTCATCATAGCCGCTTTCTCCCTGTCCTTTCCAAAAGAAAGTAAGCGTGCTGTTGGCACCTAACTCCACATCGCGATAGAGGTGCACTATGCTTGCCGTGTTACCGTAAGCATTTGCAGTGCCGTCGTTAGAAATGTAGGCAGATTTGCTGCCTTCGTAGGCAGTAGCACTGCCTATCACCCACTTATTGGTTTGCCAACCATTGACCAATGTCCATGCAGAAACATTACCCTCAAAATTTTCGGTAAAGTTCTGCGCAAAGCCGCTTATTACAGATAATAAGCCGAAAGATAATGTGCACACGATTTTCTTTTTAGCAATCAACTTGCTCATTACCACTGATTTGAATTTGTTGTTTTTTTTCATTTTTATTTAATTTAAATTGTTCTATTATTACACACGAAAAAGCCACACCACTAATAACCCCTTGCTGATGCAGCGGACAATGTTTTTAAATAAATTTTGACAATCTTGTTTGCCATCGTTCTCAAAGTTTATGCTCAAAACTCTTAAACTCATAGGACAGAAGTGAAAAAAGCCGCCTTTTTCCACCTCTGTACTCTCTCATTTATCGGTTACTAATTCAGTAACCGCCCGCGTTCTCAACTCTGAAATTTCATCGTCAAGTTCCCCCGCCGCCAGCATTTGCCAAAGATTGTGCCGGGTGTTTTTTTGTCCCCGTGCAACAAAGATTTCAAGCGTTGTATAGTCGGCATCAAAGATTATCAAAATGGCATCGTTTGTGCCTCTTATGTCGCCGTGTGCAAAGGTTAGATTAACATCGGGGACAAACACGCTGCTAATGCTTTTTGTCTTTGTAATGGCTTTGTCGGCTTTCCGGTGAACGTCCCCGCCAAATTGTGCCGGTACGTCCCCAAAATACACAAACAATTTTTCTGCTTTGTTTCTTAAAGCCTCAAAATCGGGGTAGGTTTTTGTTGAGGCTGTACAGTCGCGCCTCGTTTTACTGCTGTCGGGCAAATGCACAAACTTGTAATAATCTGTTAGTATCATTTTTTGCCTCCTTTCCTTGTTTTGCCGGTTACTACAAATGTGGCTGCCTCTGTTTCCAACTCATCGGCGGTTTTTACTCGGTGTTGCAATAGCCACGCCGTTAATTCACCTTTGTCAAAGTAGGTACGTTTGGCGCCGCCCGCGCTTTTGTAGTACGGTATTTTCTTACCACATACCAACTTGTAAAGGTGGCTTTTTGATAGCCCCGTGAGTAATGCGGCATCGTCCATTGTGAGGGCTTGTTTTGCCCCTAATACTGTGAGTTGTTTTATTTGTTGCAACTCGTCTAAAATTGTTTTTTCCATTTTATAGAAAATTTAATTTGTTTATAAAATGGTTTACCGGTAAACCTTTATGAAATTTCAACACAAAGGTACGGGCTAACAGCAAGCAAAAGAATAGAAAACCCTTTACAGTAAAGCACTATAAAGGGTTATAAATGTTTTTGAGAGGCGTTTATTTGTCTTTTACTTTTAATATATCATCAATGGTTTGGTAGCCTTTGGGCTTGCCGTTTTTGGTGTTTTGGTAAAGGTCTTTTGATTGTGCTAAGTTCTTTACATCAAACAAATTTTCTACAATTACCCATTTATTAGTCTTGTTTTTAAAGTAATTATCTACAAAATAGGCACATAAATTTTTTGCACCCACCCACTTCAAAGGGCTTTTTGTTATCAATCTGCGCCGTTCCAATTCATTCAAAATCAGGTCGGGTATAATATTTTGCAACGGTTGAGGCTTTGCCGTGCCGGTGGCTTGTGTGTTCTCTGCTGTTGGTAGTTTGCTGTTTAGCATATCAATTACTTTGCAAATTGAATAACCAGCCCACGGGTGTGTTTTATGCCTCATTTTGGCATAATCGGGCAGTTTGACAATTTCACCCGTTTTTATGTTGTGTATATCCTCAAATGGTATTTCCCAATCGTTTTCTAAATACTTTTTCATACTTTCATCGTTAATTCTTTCCAAAAACTTCGAGTAATAATACAGTTCAATATCATTAAGACTAATTTTTACTTGTTCAACATCAAAGCCTTTTGTTATGTGGTCAAGGTAATTATACATTTCAATACCAGCCAATTCATCAAAATAGTATTCATCTAATTCTTTTGCTGTTTTTATAGTTTCATCAATGTTTACAAGTTGGTAGTTATCGCCTTTTTGTTCAAACTCTTTTTTCAAATTTTGCAAAGCGTACAATAAAAAAAACTCTAACCAGATACGGGTCCATGTCCATCGTAAAGAGCAATCCCTATATGCAATCGCATCACCAGGGCTTCGGAGTAAGTCCCTACATGCAAGAGTTGATGGTCTATGCCGGTCATTTGGACTGTTATGAGCGCGGCAATGAAATATTGCAACATTTTCTGTCAATAGAAGTCCTGCACAGATTTATCGGGTAACGAATGCAGTATCCGAATCTTTGTCGCTGGAAGATGATTCCACGGAACGGACTTTACCTCCGGTAAGTTCAACAGAAGTTCTTTATGCAGGTGTTGACGGGTCAATGATAAGTACAAGGAAAGAGGGCTGGAAGGAAGTGAAATTAGCCCGTCTGTTCAGGAGCAGCGATTGCATGAATCCCAATACGGACGCTTCTTACTTGAGCCAATCGCAGTACATAGCCCATTTTGGCAACAGCAAGGATTTTTGTTCCAAAGCAGAAGGTGTCATAGATTCTTATGGGCAGTTGAAAAATCGTTTGATATTTTTGACAGATGGAGCCGTATGGATAAAGAATTGGATAGAAGACAGTTATTCTGACGCCTGCGCCATTTTGGACTACTTCCATGCTTGTGAACATCTACACGGTTTTGCAGACAGTTGTTTCAA
>BNTP01000196.1 GCA_025996695.1 Bacteroidia bacterium
TTGAATAAATTTGCAGTGATTATTTCAGGTGGGATTAATGGACTTCGTTTCATCTTGGATAGTCTCCTCTTAAAAGAGTCGGACAATAACTCCGCGCGAGAAAAAAGTAATTTTTAGAAGTCCCCATAAATTAGAAACGATATGAGCAAGCAGAAAGGAACAAAAAAGACAGGCGGGCGCGCCAAAGGAACGCCTAACAAAGTAACCACCGATTTAAGGACGTGGATAAATGAATTGTTGAATGATAACAGGAAACAATTTATCGCCGACTTGAAAAAATTAGAGCCTCAACAACGGGTAATGATTTTTGAAAAGATGTTATCTTATGCAATCCCAAAGATGCAGAGTGTTGAGGCGGTTTTAGACTTCAACCGCTTAACCGATGAGCAAATAGATAGTATTATTAGTGAAATTTCAAAACAGATAGAAAATGATAATAAAGATTAACAGAAAAGAAAAAATAGAGTTGTTAAAAGCTCTGAAAATGGGATATATTGATACTGAAAAGATTGATACCCTGAATGATTTAGTAACTAAATACAGACCGGCACGAGATTTAACAAAAGAGGAAATCATACAATTAGAAAAGTGGCTTGAAGAGGAATATTAAAAACCCTATACCGAATATCCAAAGTTTGCACTTCAAAAAATAAATTGTATCTTTGCATTTACAAAAGCCCGTTGAAATAGCATTTTTTGGCTGTTTTGTTACCCGTTTGTTACCCGCTATGAGTAAAAACGGGCTTTTTCTTTTCATTATCAATCAGTTACAAATCGCTATTAGCTCTTATTTTCACCATTCGAAATCTGGAAAATTTCATAAAGTGTTGAGAATGAGCTTGCGAAGGTTCACGCTCAGGCGTGGACTATTTCTGTACTTATGAATATATTGGCATTTTCCAGAGCCACGAATGATAATAAGCAACAGAATAGTTTACGCTTTTTTGTTTGTATATTGAGTTTAAGAGTTTAGGACATAAATTCTTAAAAATATGATAAACAAGTTTCAAAAAGATGCAAAGTATTTTATTGTAGTACTTTTCATGCTATTCACAATTTCAATTTATGCACAAACCGGAGTAACAATGACGGTAAAGTATGAGGTTGCAATGTTTGAAAAAAGCACTGCTATTTCAAAGGAGATATTGAGAATAGAGAAAGGGAAAAGTGTAAAAGCATTTGAAAAGACAAATGGTTATTACAGAGTTGAATACAATGGAATAACTGGCTACATTGATGAAATATGGTTGCAAAATTCAACCACTACTCAAACGACTTCTTCAAATACAAATGTCAATAAGTCAGTATACAGCCAAAATAAGGATGAAATACAATACACCCCGGCATCTCCCAAGCCCTCTTTTGAAGACATGTTGAAAGGAGTAAGAACTGCTGTATATTTTTCTACTCCCAAAATTAATGGATATATAAGTTATTTGAAAGAAATGGGGTTTGAAACTGTTGTAAACTTGGAAAAAGCTGAAGATGTACTCAATTATAGGTTAAAAAAAGACATTGTTTTAGTACTACCCAATGGCGTAGATGGTGACAATTATGAAATTGTTTTCAATTATCCATCACTTAATTATGAATGGCATTTGTCTTCACGTTTTACTTCGAATGATTATTCAAAATATAGATATGACTTTGATGACATCACTTATGAAATATTCCGTAGAGCCTACCCCTACAAAAAGCCTGCCTACGATAGAAGATATGAACTGCATTTCGCGAAACGAAAAACAGGGTGGAATAAGAATCTAATTATAAATGATTTCAAAGAAAATGGATTAAAACCCGTAGAGGGCATTTATGAAAATTCAAGTGGCATGAATCAAGCAAAATATAATGTTGCCGTGAAATATATGAACGGAACATTAAGACTAATCTATTTGTCCGGTGCCAATAATCCAACAGACTGGGATGAAGGCGAAGTGAAAGCAACGCTCACGCCCACCGCAACACCCAATTTCTATAAAGCCAACTGGATAATGGGAAACAAAACAGAAAATAATGATTGTTACATTTCTTTTGAGCAAGGGGTAATGAATGTAATTTCTTCCGACAAAACCAAAGATTTATATGTAAAAATGTATCCCGCAGTAGGCGACAATATTGCTTCAACACCTAATGGGGCATCAGGGTCGGGTACAGGGTTTGCAATAACCTCCAATGGCTTGATTGCAACCAATTATCACGTGGTGGAAGATGCAAAAACAATCAACGTGAGAGGTATCAATGGCAATTTTTCCCAAACGTATTCGGCACAAGTTATGCTGACCGACAAAAATAATGATTTGGCGATTCTAAAAATAACTGCCAACTTGGGAACAATTCCTTACGTGATTAAGTCGGAAATAGCCTCCGTTGGCACCGAAATATTCGTATTGGGTTATCCTTTACGCGCAACGATGGGCGACGAGGTGAAACTCACAAACGGCATTGTGAGTTCAAGAACCGGATTTCAAGGAGATGTCACTTCCTACCAAATTTCAGTGCCAATCCAACCAGGCAATAGCGGTGGTCCTCTTTTTAATGGAAAAGGCGATATTGTGGGAATTATTAATGCGAAACATACACAAGCAGAAAATGCCTCGTATGCAATTAAAACCAGTTACTTGCTTAATCTACTTAATTTGTTGGATACACCTCCTACGTTGCAAAAAATAAGCACTCTTGCTGGAAAATCGCTTTCACAACAAACTGAGAGTGTGAAAAAGTTTGTTTATATCATTGAAGTAAATTAAAAATCATTAGAAAACAATTATATATGAAAGATAGATCACGACTATTAAGAAGATTATCTTTAATAGAACAGTATTTGCCTTATTTAGTTGTTGCAATTTTCATATTGCTTCTTTTTATCTTTAATTATGGCAATCTGAGCAGTTATTTTACAAAAGACAATCCTAAAGGTGAATTATTTAAAGTTTCATTAACAGTAGTTGCTGGTATTGTAGCTTCGATTGCTCTTTATTATTCCGCCAAACGTGTTACTGCAATAGAAAAAGGTAATGTTGATACTCGTTTCAACAATGCTGTTGGGTATTTAGGAAATAATAATCCAACTGTGGTTTTGGGTGGCATCCATACTTTGCATCAAATAGCTGTAGGAAACAAAAACTACCAACAAATAGTACATAACTTGTTTTGTAGCTATTTACGTGAAAATTCGGCTAAACTTTATAAAGATGTAGAACAAACTAAGTCATCTATCAAATGTCCTGTTTCTATTCAAATGTTAATTGATTACTTGTTTAAATTCTATAATGATGAAAAAAGCATATATTGTGAGTTTAAATCTGATTTATCTGGAAGTATATTAAAAAAATGTGATTTTAGTACGGCTATATTAACTAATTGCATATTCAATTCTGTTACATTAAGTAATTGTAGATTTGATACTGCGAAACTAATCAAGTGCTTATTTGATAAATCTGCATTAACGAATTGTTGCTTTCATTTTACTCAATTAACGGATTGTTCTTTTGATGATGCCAGATTAACTCGTTGTGATTTTGGTGGGGCTATAATACCACAATTAACAAAAGAAAATCTTGGTAAAGCCATATTAATTGATTGTTTGCCTGCAAGTATAATTTCCCCTTCATAAAATAAAAAGCACATAATTGTCACAATATAAAAGATTTAATAAAAATACAAACAATGAAAACAAAAAAAACATTCTTCATAGGCTTAATAAGCCTTACCACGTTACTATTCAGCCCTCAAAGTAACATTTATGCTCAAAGTACCGAAGCAGAAAAAGCCCCCCCCCTGTGCCCCCCTTGGAGGGCACTGAAAAGTCCCTTTTTCGCACACTTACCCCCTTTACAGAGCCTGTGGAAGGGGTAAAATTGGATTTTGAGGGGTTTTTCAGTGCCCTCCCCCCTTTGTGGGGCGGGGTGGATTGGCTTAGGCAGTTGTGTATCGGTTTGTTCCTCCTGCCCCTTGATGGGGCGGGATAGACTTGGCTTAGGCGCGTGTTTTCGCGCCTTAGCAAGTCTTGGGTGGGGTGATGACGGGGCGAATATTACAATTGGGGATTTCTAAAAATTAATTCATTGTCAATCAAATAATTATGCGTATCTTTGCAGTGTATAAACAACCTATAAAAATGTAGTAAGATGCAGTACAAAAGACGAGGACATATGGGATTATTTGAC
>BNTP01000197.1 GCA_025996695.1 Bacteroidia bacterium
AACTGAGGATTGTGGCTTGGGGCAGCGCCATGAAAATTATCGGCGACGAGTTGGAATTGGCCGCTTTTGAAGAAAAAATCAAGGAGATGGAAGCTTTCTGTCTGAAATATAATTTGCTGACAGAAGAAAACATCGTAAAAATCGTCAAGGGACGTTCGGGCGCAGAACCTGTCAAGCAAGTCAATTTGATCATTTTCGGGATGACATTATCGGCTTTCTTTTTGCCTTTCACGAAGTGGACGAAAGCGCGGAAATCTTCGATGCGACCGTTGGTGCAACTGCCTAAAAAGACATAGTCGATGGGAGTGCCGACGATTTTTTCGCCCGGTTTGAAACCCATGTATACCAATGATTTAACAAAAGAGGTGCGCGAAGATTCATCAACTCCACAGGGAGGCAAAGGAATTGTGTCGTTGATACCCATTCCCATGCCGGGGTTGGTGCCGTAGGTCACCATTGGCTCAATGTCGGCGGCATCAAACACGATTTCCTTATCAAATTTAGCGTCGTTATCTGTTTTGAGCGTTTGCCAGTAAGCCAAAGCCTTGTCCCACTCGGAGTCTTTGGGGGCATATTCCAATCCTTTGACGTATTCAAATGTTGTGTTGTCGGGAGCCACCATGCCGCCACGTGCGCCCATCTCAATCGACAAATTGCACAATGTCAAACGCCCTTCCATCGACAATTTTTCGACTGCCTCGCCGGCATATTCCACAAAATAGCCTGTTGCACCGCCCGTAGTCATCTTTGAAATGATGTAGAGGGCGAGGTCTTTGGCGGTTACTCCGATTTTCAGCTGTCCCTTGACGGTGATGCGCATCGTTTTGGGTCGCGATTGAAACACGCATTGCGTAGCCAACACCATTTCCACTTCGCTGGTGCCAATGCCGAAAGCTACGGCTCCCATGGCACCGTGAGTGGAGGTGTGCGAATCGCCGCAAACCATCGTCATGCCCGGCAAAGAAAGTCCGTTTTCAGGCCCCACAACATGAATGACACCGTTTTTGGGGTGTCCAATCGGATAGTATGGCAAGTCAAACTCTTTGGCGTTTCTATCCAAAGTTTCCACTTGATGGCGTGAAACAGGGTCTTTGATCGGCTGATCCTGATTCAGGGTTGGAACGTTGTGATCGGGCATACACGTCACCTGCTGTGGGCGAAATACTTTTAAGCCACGCTTGCGCAAACCGTCAAACGCTTGCGGCGAAGTCACTTCGTGGCAGTAAAGTCTGTCCACGTATAATTGTGTAGGGCCGTCTTCCACGGTTGTTACCACATGTTTGTCCCAAATCTTTTCAAATAATGTCTGTCCCATATTTTTAGAATTTATCGCCCCAAAGGTACGAATTGTTTTATAATCTTGCAATTTGACTGAAATTTGCGTTTATTTCACAGCAAACTCCGTCTGGACAGCCTCGTCTTTGGACGAATTGCCAACAAACACAGTGAACGTTCCCGGCTCGACCACAAATTGATTGTCGCGATTCCACAAACCAAGATGTTGAGGCGTGAGCGTGAATGTGACCATTTTCGTTTCATTCGGTTGTAGCGAAACGCGCTCAAAACCACGCAATTGCTTGTCGTAAGTAGTGACCGAACTGACATTGTCGCGGACATATAACTGCATGACTTCGTCACCGGCACGTGAACCGGTATTTTTCACTTTCACTGTCACTTGAATGTTTTCGTCGGGACGAATGGTCGTTTTGCCCAACTGTAAATCGCTGATTTCAAACGTGGTATAACTCAATCCATAGCCAAACGGATAGAGCGTCCCATCTACACGCACACGCCCTTTTGTGTCCGAACCCGGCTTGAAGGGGAAAGCAAACGGGATTTGACCGACCGATTTCGGAAACGTCACAGCAAGTTTGCCACCGGGATTGTAATCGCCCCACAAGACTTGTGCCGCTGCCGAACCCATAAATTCGCCCGGAAACCAGCCGTGAACAATGGCCGGGATGTGTTTCTGTGCCCAGTTGATCGTTGCCGCACGACCGTCAATCAGCAATAAGACGACAGGCGTTCCGGTTGCATAAACGGCTTCTAAAAGTTGCTGTTGACGACCAATCAGGTCGAGATTGGTGCGCGAAAATTCTTCGCGGACGGTTTTTTCGTTGCCTCCCAACACCAAAATCGCGATTTCTGAATTTTTAGCCAATGCAACAGCTGAGTCGATGCGTGCCCGTTCGTCGGCATCCAATGGAACATTGTAAAGTTCGCTTTCGGGGAAATATTTGTCAATGATTTCGCAACCCTTGGCGTATTGCACATCAGCCGTCGGCAGATATTCTTTGATACCTTTATATATAGTCTGAATTTGAACACCTGAAGGGCCGTAGCGACAAGTCAAATTGCGTACTTCGTCGGCATTCGGGCCGATGACCGCCACTTTTTTCAAATTTTTCGACAGCGGTAACAGCCCCTCCCCAGCCCTCCCCACAGGGGAGGTAGGAAGTCCCCCATGAGGGGGATTGAGGGAGCTATGAGGGGGATTGAGGGGGCTGGGATTGAGAGGGCTTTCGTTTTTCAACAAGACAAACGATTGCAAAGCCGCCTGCATCGAAACTGCTTGATGCTCGGCACTATGCACGATTTTATCCACCGTATTGGTGTCGCCTTTATACGGATTATCGAACAATCCCATCTGAAATTTCACGCGCAAAACATCCCTCACACGTGAATCAATTGTTTCCAACGTGATTTTGTTTTCTGCAATCGCCTGACGCAGGGGCAGGATGAAATTTTGGGGGTCATCAAATTGTGTCCGCACATTCAGTCCTGCATTGATGGCTTGCGCAGCCGCATCGGCAGCTGTTTCGGCAGTGCGGTGTTTTGTTTGGATAAATTCCACTGCTTCACTATCCGATACCACATAGCCCTTGAAACCGAATTGATGACGCAAAATTTCCGTCAAAAAATAGGGACTTCCCGTGACCGGAATGCCGTCATAATCATTGTACGAACTCATCACACCCAGTGCGTGACCGTCCACAAAGGCTTTGCGGAACGGCTCGAGGTAGAGTGCTCGCATCTCACGCGGAGCCACATGCGGGTCGGTGCGCGTGCCTTCGTCGCGGCCACCCACCGGCACGGAATAGACGGCGAAATGTTTAGGAGAAGACACTAAGTTGTGTGCCTGAAGCGTGCGCACTTGCTGCACACCGAGTTCGCCGGCAAGAAACGGATCTTCGCCATACGATTCCACCACGCGACCCCAGCGCGGGTCTTGCGCAATGTCCAAAATAGGCGAATAAATATTGGTGTAACCCAGTGCATTCGCCTCTTCGGCAGTCACACGGGCGATTTCGGCAATGAGGGAGCGATTCCAAGTTGCTCCCTGACCGCATTGTGCGGGCATCATCGTGGCGCGGTAGTGACACAATCCGCGAATGCCTTCATTGGTGAAATCTACCGGAATGCCCAAACGCGTTTGCTCGACAAACCAACGTTGAATGGTTTGTCGATTGCCGATGCTCACAGACCAGGGAAAGGCGAGGCGACGTCCGAAACCGCCTAATCCGTTTGCCTGCTCGTCGATATTGGCGATACCATCTTTCCAGATTTCATTTTTCCAAAGTGGGGTAGGGAGAGAGTCTTTCAAAACACGTCCCGACCCATACAGCGTAGCTAACTGGCAAGTCTTTTCATCCAAATTCATCTGCGCCAGCAAATCTTCTACGCGATTGTTGAGGGCGGCTTGTGGGTCTTCATAGACATCCATTTTGCCGTTTTTATTGAAGTCAATCCATGTCTTTTTGTAGATGGATTTCGTTTGCGCTACGGAAACAGTGGCTGTAAAAAAGCACAGCAGGAATAGATACAATACATTTTTCATGCGACCAAAAAATTATAAAATTCAACGATGCAAAGATACGTCTAAAAAATCAGAAATACAAATGTTTATTATGGCCTAAAAAATAGCTCCGCAAAAAAAAGAAAAAAAAAGGTGAAAAGCTTGCAATTCTCGAAAATAGTTTGTACCTTTGCCCAATAATGTGCGACAAGCCGTCGTCGAAACAATTGTTCAGCAAGCGAGACTGAACCTATTATTCCGTTAATAGTAGCCTAAAGAGGCGTGCGACCGGAGTAATCCGGTGGTGCGAAGCCCTCTTGACAAAGT
>BNTP01000198.1 GCA_025996695.1 Bacteroidia bacterium
GATTTCAGAAAAGATGTTTTGCATATTGGGGTTAATGAAATTGCTAAAGCGCAAGCAACAGAACAACAAAAACAATACATAGAGAAAATATTGTCTTCGCCCGAAGAAGTTTTTTATGAAATTTCTGACAACACATTAGGCAAATTGTCGGGTTTGACCACTACCGACAATGCTTTTTGGGGAAAAGTAGATACAACTAAATTGGTGGGTAAATTCACAGTAGATGACTTTGCCAAAGATTATGATATTATAAAAACTTGGGGAATACCCATTTTGCTCTATGTGGCTATCTTGGTTTTGTTGGCTTATATTTTATTTTCTATCTATTGGTTTTTGAAACACAAAAAACAACCGACAGTTGTTGCAAAAACCATTCCTGTTGATATAATTGGTACAACATTGACGGAAGAACAAAACAATGAATTGGAAACATTCAGACAGAATTTAATAGCACAATACAATAATTTACTATCAGAGGAGACAATAAAATTAGAAAGACAACATAATGAATTGTTTGATAAAAAACGAATAGAATTAGAAAATCAATGTAGAGGTACTCTTGATAGACAAAAAGAAACAATTAAAAAATTAGAAGCAGAAAAAGGCAAAGTATTAGAGCCATTTCAGGGATTACCTGCCGAAGGTAAAGCGTGTATAATCGCCATACTTCAAGCATTTGATACAACATTAGGTGGGCATAGTAAAAGAGAATTTGAAAAGTTGCTCACACAAGAAAAAGAAGAAGCTGTCAATACATTTACACAGCGAGTACAATATGACATAATCAAGAAAGAAAGCGATTTTTACAAGAAATTAGTCGTTTCAAAGCGAGAAAAAGATTTGTTGGATTTTCTTGATGAGTTGCGAAAACAAGTTAATACTTTGCCTGAAATATCTTCTTTGAAGAAAATATACAAAGATTTGGAAACAGAAAATAAAGAGCAAAAAGATGAAATAATTATTGCTCTACTATCCCAAGTCGATGAATATGCAAAGGGAAAAGAACTTACACCACAATTCAATAAATATAGGCAGCAAACAAAAGAATACACTGAAATTCTGCAAAGATATAATGATACCCAAAAGCAAGTGAATGAGTTTTACCGACTTTGCCAGCAGTTACAACCAAAAGATACAACCGATTTTTGGGATAGGACAGCCCTTTCCGTATGGTCAATTTCTCAAATAGCAATGCCCTTATTGAAGATTTGGGAAAAATCGGTTTGGATTACGGATATAGTTGATAACACGACCGATGCTCTTAAATCCGATTTATTACAGATATACACAACAAGATATTTTTTGCGTGATACCAATGAATCAAAAACGCTTGATGATTTCAAAAATGCGTTGGACACCGAAATACCACAAAAAATAGCAGAGTTCAACAAAATTTCCGGCAACACAAAAGCAGAAATCGACAGTAAAAAAGTCGATGCAGATTTTAAAATTAAATTGACTTCTGCACTCGAAAAAATCAAGAAATTTGAAAGCAATCAAGATTTTCCCGATAAAATGTGGCAATATTTTGTTAAAGACTTCCTGCAAAAAGCCCCTGCATTAAGCGAACAATCGCCGACCGATAAATCTTGGTTTTTCGAGCAACTGTTTAATATAACTTACCACACTGTTGATTATATTGATTTTGTAAAACACGATTATGATATTAGGAATTACTACAATCAAGTATTACTACAAAACGATCTTGATTTTACAAAAATTGAACACAAAGAGTTCCAACTCAACCACATAGAAAAATCCTCGAGTTATTCCAATCGTATTTACAAATGGGCAGATGAATTGGGAATAAAACATTTAAAAGTATTGATAGAAAAATACCTTGTTAAACCCTAAAAATTATCCGTTATGCAAACAATAAGTTGGTTTATATTTTTTGGCGTATTATTTCTCGTGTTCTTATTGGGAACAGTTATTGCAAAACGCGATAAAAATTTTCTCAATAAGGGAAAAAACAAATTTCGTTGGTATTATTTAGTCCTGTTGGCATTCCTCGGTTGTTGGGCGATACCAACTATAAACAACTACCTGTATCCGAAAGATAAATCGGTTTTTGCAAATGCCGATTATCATACTTTGGAACACAAGGGCTTTGTTTTCGACAGTTTGCTCTATCTTGTGCGCAGCAATTATCCTGCCGACAATTTCCCCGATGAAGCGTTGTGGGAAGATAAGACCGGTACGGTTATTTTAATGCACGACAGCATAATCATTCAAAATTATTTTGAGCCGTTTTTTGCGGAAGAAAACGAAGATGCCGGCAGATATTTCAAACTTCGCAACCCTATAATCAACGATGATGTTTCGCAAGGCTTTACTTTAACACGCGGAAATGATACTATTTTTTCGCTTGAAATAGTACCTGTTGATAAAAAAACAACTTATTACATTTCTCAATCAGCACAATGCGAACCTGATACAAGCGCATTTAAGCAACCTGTCAATAGAGGTTATCCGTTGAGTGATATTATTTCTCGCAGTCCAAAGTTTAAGTTCACGGAAGATTTGCAACAACTCTTTGACAATGCCGTATTGGTGCGCGAGAACATATCAATAAACAATGGGTTCGGTCGTGAAAAAAGTACCAAAAACGAAAGCGCATTGATACTTATGCCGAACAGTTCTTTTTTTACCGAGAGCGACTTGCAAATCAATGGCAAGCCTATATCGGAATTTAACCCCGAAATACGCTTTATTGTTCCCATTTCGGATGAAAAACTGTTTTATTCCGGTATTGGTCGTACAAAAACGGATATTTTCCGCATACAACCACAAACAAAAAACAGCGTGAGTTTGCGTTATGTGTTGCCTAAAATGCAAAAACTGCGTAAAACAGATGGACGATTGTTTATCACTTCGTCTGTCGATGAAGCGGTTGATGCCAAAATAGACGGCGGTTATCTGTACAATATTTTCGAAAGTGAAAATAACTTCAACCATATCAATGCCCGTATTCGTTATTTTGTCGGCTCAGCTCGCGATTCGATGTATTTTGAAACAATGGATTTGTATGCAGACAATCCAACCGTAAAAAATATCGTAACTGCCGATTCCGAATTTCTTTTACAGGCAAAAGGGAAAGTCAATCACAATGTGCAGTGGGTATTTAATGTAAAAAACTTGCGAGAAACCAACTCTTTACAATGGGAACATTTTTGCTGGTTTATTGTGATTTTTATTCTTTTGGTTGGCTTGCGGCTTTTAATGGATTCCATTGCGCACACGAACTCGCTTTCTGTTTTGGAACTTTCAGTATATGTAGTCATATTTTGTTTTTCAATCGTGAGGTTGATTTTGGGCTGGCGTATGAGTACATTCGTCCCATTGGAAGATATAGATGCTACTGTTTTTGCTAAAATGCGTGATGGAATTTCTGTTTGGCAAACAACTTGTATTGCTTGGGTTTTGCCCTTACTGTTCTTAATCATATCTTCTCGAAACAGAGTATTTGAGTTTTACGAAGAAAAAGTTCCCGAATGGATAAAAAAGGTAATATTCTTTATTCCAAATCTCATACTGAAAATTTGGCAATCCGGAAAACTAAAAATCAATAGTTTGTTACCGAAATGGGCAAAACAATGTCCCATTTGGTTGAGAATTATTCTCATATTTATTGGTATTTTGGCTGTCTGTGCCGTTTTGAGCAAAATAGATGCTTTAAACAGAATACTGAATATTCCCGTACCTGTCATTACTTATCTCTTATTTAATTTATGGTTGCTTAATAAACAAGACGAAGACGACAATTCTTTTAAAAGGATTTTACCGCGAGTAGTATTATGGGGGATTACTTTTGCCTATCTGTTTTCACAGGATGCAGGATTCTCAATTATCTTTTTACTGTATTCTCTAATTCATTTCTTTATTGTCGCCAAACTTATTGACAAAAATCCCAAGAAATTCAAGTTGAAAGAGTTTTATCGAAACAAATTTGTGGTAATGTTATTCCTGTGTGCCATATTCTTTCTGTTCTTAAAATATGAGGGCGACTTATTACTGGTTATGTTTAACTATACAGGCTGGGCATTGCTTGTGGGAAGTATTATATTGGGCAGTTTGATTTTATGGTGGCTAAAAAAAGATTTTAT
>BNTP01000199.1 GCA_025996695.1 Bacteroidia bacterium
GAGCAAGGAAAACGATTCCGACCAATTGATGGCGTATGAGAGGTTTGTGCGAGGCATAAACTGCAACGTGTAGGGTACTTCGCCCCAAATTTTCCCCACGCGACCGTGCGTATCCACATAACCGGCAGGCGAAATCCAAAAGCGTTTGCGCAGGCTCAACTCGGTGCTATTGTATTGATAATCAGACCCTAATACATTTTTGAATGCGGTCGTATGAGTCAGTCCAATTACCAGCGCGTCCTTCGAAATCACTAGGCGTTGCTCGCGCCTCTGATAAAAAGCCTCGTTGAGTGCCCAACGCAACTTAAATTCCAGTTCGGCGGTCTTATAGTCGTCGAAAGGAACAAACGGAGTGTCCCATTCCGTCCTGTGGCGCGCCGTGATGCCATAGCTCCAGCCATTGTAGTGCTCGTGAAAATAGCTCAACTCCGCCGTTCGCATATAAGTCAGCATCTTGTTGGGCTTGCGTATAGTAAGCATCGCAAACAGATTGTCATGACCGCCGAGCTGTCCAACTTGATGAATGTCGTGGCGATATTCTGCCCGCAGGTAGTGAAAGGGGTATTCCTGACGGTATTTTTTCTTTTTGTCAAACGAATATTCCAGCAGCAAATTGCCTTTCAGTTTTTTATCATCCAAGCCATAAGCCAGATAGCCTTCGGCAAACAGCTGGCGACTCAATCGCACGGAGGTTGTTCCGCCAAGGCGAAAACGCATCCCTTCGAGCGCATTATTGCTAACAAACCGGTTGACCGGCCCCATTTCAAAATACGCAGAATCGCTCACAACAGGAAAATAGCCATCGAAAAGCACCTCTAACGTGCGAAAGGAATAATAAAAAAACGGTACTTTACGGAGTGCCAACATCAACTCTGCTGCAGTCACACTCTGCTTTTTTGCATCGGCAGTGCGCTTTTCATTCCAAAAATCCTCTGATTGACTGCGGGCATTTGGATGTTCAATAAAAGGAGTCTTCGTATCAAAAATTTTCAAATCATCGGGCGGCTCAAACGAATGATTGCGCCGTGTCGTAGTGAAGCGGGCATAAATGCGATTGCCGGCTATATCGAAATTGCCTACGATGTCATTTTTTGTCAGCAATCGCGTGCTGTCGGCAGTACGCCGATATTCCTGCTCCACATGCAGCGTATCCACAAAATTCAAATTGATATGTCGAGGCGTCGTAAACGAGGCCTTTTGAACAAAATAGGTGGAATCAACGGTTACATACAAATGTCCTGCAAAGCCAAACGACTCGGAATTGAACGGCGCAAAACCCACATCCACGCATCGCACATTGTTTACCACAACGGTGTCCTGCAGATAATATTTATAATAAGTTGGTCCAAAAGAGGCTAACGGGCTGACAAATCGCTGCAAAAACAGCGGCACATTATCCTGAAACAGGTCAATCTCTTGAAAAATCTCTTCCTGAAACTTCCTAATTCCCTCTTCGGACAAAAAATCAACAAGCCCTCCTCTATTCACAGCCTCCACAACGCGTTTTTCGGACTTTGGTGACCGCCGATAATAGATTTTCTCAATCCGCTCTTCATTGAAAAGCGGCAACACCGGTCGCCCTGCCACGCTCAGTGTGTCAATAAAATCGCTCAAATTATCCAATTGCCGATACACCCAATTGCTCTGCGCTTCCTCAACCGTGAAATTATCGCGCGCAAAAGACCGCTGTTCGTAGTTTTCATAACTGTAAAAATCGTGGTCATGCGGGCTGTGCATCCCTCGCCGCTTGATCACCTCCTCAATCAATTCTACTGCGGGGTTGTTCTTTTTGGTATACTCTGCTTTTGTTTTGTGCACCACAACGCCCTCCAATTGACGGTCTTCCGTATTCCATTGGGCGACAGCGGATTGGGTGCACGCAAAAAGCGCAACCAGCAATAAAACTTTTCTATATATTTTGGTAAAAACCATATTATCTTCGTTGGCTTTGCGGGAAAGTATGTCTTTATTAATGTCTATTATCTGATACAATACGTTCTCTTATTAAATTTCCTCTTAGATGCGGTGTTGAGGTTGATTTTTGTTCCTACCGAAAGTCGCCCCGCTGCATCTCTAAATTGTTCTTCGCCAATCACATCATCGTTTGAAAGCAACCCGTTTTTCACCAAAATGCGTGCTTCCAACAGGGAGATGCAAATACTGCTTGCACCCGTATCGAATACATATTCAATGCTTATAAATATCTCCAAAATTTGTTTCTATAAAAATGACATGGAATAATACGTCATCTCGTATGCCTAAGAACGAATGATTGCTTCCGGTTGCCCTGAATACCGTTAAAAAATCAACATCCCGAGTCATTATTGCCGGTCGATTCATTGGAATAATTTTGTTTACATCTAATTTTTCGGTTCCAAAAGAATGCCTTCCGGAAGTTTCTATTTGTTTCCAACCCAATTCGCATAACTTTTTTAGTCGTTGCAAAAATTCAACAAAAAAGGTGTGATTTCTACAACTTGCCAAAGAAACATCCTGTAAATACTTAAAAGAAAATACAGGGTAGTCTATATCGTCCAATTTACCTTTGCTTATTGAATCGTTTTTGGGTACTTGTTTTATGAGTGGCTTATTCCTTTTGCTGCCCATTCTATTTTAATTTTTTCTTAAAGAATGATTGAAGTTTACTTTTTTCGATAACATTCCCCGTCCCTACCTGTGTTTCTTTCCATGGCGTTTCGCGATGTGTCATGTTCATAAGCCCAACAGCCGAAAATTCGCCATATACTCGCATCACTTCACTGAACAAAGCCTCCTCTTTCGGAGCTAAGCAGATAACCTCACCACTGTAATATAAAGGATTTTGCTTTTCCGGTTTGAATTGATTGTAAACGGATGGCACTACGGGACCGTACATCCACGCTTCCAACTCTTCGTCAAACAGCGGAGTTCCAAAGTAGGCTAAATGAAAGCCCTGCTGGTAGTAGAGTAATTTTTGCAACTTCAGATTTGAAATCAAATCGCCTAACCCGCTGTCAGAAACGGATTTTATGATTTTGTTTGCGATGTCTAATGCCTTGTATGCCATGAGTCAATAATTGTTTTATGTTTCGACTGCAAAGTTAGTAATAAATATCCTAACAAAGCAGGATGCCAACGTTTTTTTTTATTTTTCGAGTTATTGGGTGCAAAGATACGAAATCGTATGCTGAAAAAAGCCGCCTTGAAATTTTTACTTTCAAGACAGCCTATAAAAACGGCAGCTATCTACTCTCCCACAATCAATGCAGTACCATCAACGCTATCGGGCTTAACTTCTCTGTTCGGAATGGGAAGAGGTGGAACCCCGACGCTATAACCACCTAAAATACAATTAGAACAAAGTACCCATTATCAATTCTCTTAAAACCTCTAAAAAGAATTCATAGAGAAATTTGATAATAAAAGACTTTATCTTTTTCTAAAAAGAGTTGCTCTTCTTAGAAAGGTTGCCTTTATTACTAATTGTAATAAAAACAACCTAAAAACTAAATTTGATTTTACTCATAATTTTAATTTTTATTAATTATTTTTATGGCTAAATTTTCATTTAACCAGCAAGAGTTTCTTGCGTGCGACAAAGGTACTTCTTTTCTTTGAATATAGCAAACTTGCCCTGCTTTTTTCTCGGATTTTTCATCAAGTATTCGTAAACAATCTTTGGCTTGTACATTTCCCTGTTCCGCACTTTTTCGATACCATTTCACCGCTTCGGAATAATCTCTCTCTACTCCCTCTCCGTTGCAATACATATACCCTAAATTATATTGAGCATTAGCATTTCCCTGTTCCGCACTTTTCCGATACCATTTCACCGCTTCGGAATAATCTCTCTCTACTCCCTCTCCGTTGCAATACATATACCCTAAATTATATTGAGCATTAGCATTTCCTTGTTCCGCACTTTTTCGATACCATTTCACCGCTTCGTCATAATCTCTCTCTACTCCATAGCCGTTGGAATACATATACCCTAAATTATTGGCATTGCTAATTAAAAATATATTTGTATCTTTGCAGAAAAAAAAGCTATGAAATGTCCAAAATGTTCGTGCGATAAACGAGTTAAATCTGGCACTATAAAAGGCAGACAGCGTTATAAATGCA
>BNTP01000200.1 GCA_025996695.1 Bacteroidia bacterium
TCTGCCCGCGCCGTTTGCCGAATATCTATCCCAAATGCTGTTAATGACACCTGCCTCGTACTTTTTCCAGTAAAACACTTCTTTGCTGCCGGAATAATTCTCCTGATTGAATAAATCGCGGTAGCCGTCGGCAATGCCCACATTGTCCAATGCGGGATAGCCTTTCGATTCTTCCAATGCAATGAGAGCTCCGGCCACGTCTGCCGCTTTTGTCAAAAACTTGGCGCTTTGGTCTACCGTCGCTTTAAAGGCATCGCCGGCATGATATTTTTCCCATGTGCCTTCGTAAAGGGCGATACGGGCTTGCAAAGCCATCGCCGTTTCCTTGCTAACACGCCCCGTCCATTCGGAGTAGTTAGGCAGGTAATCCACGGCATTGTCCAAATCAGCCATAATCGAGTCCACTACCTGATTGCGAGGCAAACGTTCTTTAAAAAGCACATCGGATGTGGGTGCTACCGTGGTAGCCGCCCACGGAAGATCGCCGTAGCGGCGCAATTTGTTGAAATAGAAAATGGAGCGGAAAAACAGTGCTTCGCCCACATACTGTTTCACGGCATCGAACGAAGTAAGTGCTTCCACGGCGGGGTAGTGGTCAAGGAAGTAATTGATGTCGCGCAGTGCCTCCCAGTCGCCGGAGCCCCAGCCGTCACCGTCGTTCGGTATTGTTCCTTCGCCGTTCATGCGCGTATTGTAGGAATAGCGAACTTCCGTATCGCTTCCGCCGTCGGCATCCCAGCCGTAAGGACCAATCGAACCCCAGCCGTTTTCTCTGGCAAGCAGGTCATTCCGGCTGTACAGATTGTTGACATACAGTTTTAAATCATTGGCAGATTTCCAATAATTCACATCGCTGATTTTATCAAGAGGTACTCTGTCCACAAAATCATCATTACAAGACATGCAAAGTGCAAAAAGCACCGGCATTGCTATAAAATATTTTATTTTTTTCATTACTGTAAAGAATTAAAATTTAACATTCAAACCGAAAGCCCACGTTCTCTGCAAGGGATATACTTTGGCATCACTATTCACAATTTCGGGGTCGATAATTTTTGTCAGATTGGTGAAAGTCGCCAGATTTTCAACGTTTACAAAAAATCGTGTGCTTTGAAATTTGATTTTGTCGGTTATCTCTTTGGGAAGCGTGTAGCCCAACTGCACATTTTTCAGGCGCAGGTATGATGCATCCTGCAAATAACGGGTTTGCGCCTCTTTGTTTTTGTTAGTGTTGAAATAAGCTCGCGGGTAATATCCGTTGGGGTTATTTTCTGTCCACCTGTCCGTATGCTCCGTGAAATAAGATGATTGCCATTCGTTGTCAACAAAACCCCAAAAATAGTTGGCACCGGACGAGAACATAATATCGCGCTTGCCCACACCTTGCAGAAAGACCGTAGCGTCAAATCCTTTCCACTCGGCATTGAGATTTACGCCATAAGAATAGCGCGGTGTAGAGTTACCAATTATTTTCCGGTCGCCCGGATTATCCACCGTATTGTCGCCTCTGTTGATTTTCGGGTCGCTGTCGAGGTTTTTATAATGTACGTCGCCGACATACCAGTTGGCATTGAGAAAAGACTGGTCGGTAGCATCAATTTCAGCCTGATCTTTAAACAAGCCTACCGTTTCGTAACCCCAAATTTCACCCATCGTCATACCGTCATACCACATATCCGAAATCAGTTTGGTCGGATTGTTAAATTTGACTACCTTACCGGTATAATCGCCCAGCACGGCACTGACCCCGTAAGACACGTCACCGATTTTATCTTTCCATCCGATGGTAATTTCAAAACCTTTCGTTTCGGTTTCCGCATTGTTCATCAGGGGAGAAACTGTTCCCAACAGTGCCGGAAGTTTTTCTCCGGGACCCGCAAAATCTTTGGCATTACGCTTGAACCAATCGAAGCTGAAATTAAGACGGTTGCGCAGGAAAGCCATATCAACGCCGAAATCGATGGTATTAGTCGTAATCCATGTCAAGTCGTAATTAACAAGTCCGGGTTGCCGAATAGACGATTGCCGTCCGTCATTGAATATCCATTGGGTACTGGTTGGCAAGCTGGCACCCAATGCGGGGTAGAACGGATAATAACTGCTTGTGAAAGTCTGGTCGCCCAAACTTGCATACGAGCCTCTCAGTTTAAGATGATTGACATAGTCTGTAATCGGTTCCCAAAACGCTTCGCGCGAAGCCACCCAGCCGGCAGAAACGCCCGGATAAAACTTAAACCGTACGTCTTTCAGAAAGCGGGAAGTGCCGTCGTATCTTCCGTTCAGTTCGAACAGGTATTTTTCCTGATAATTATAATTGATACGCCCGAATCCACCGCGAATAGCCAGTTGCGACGCTTCATCGCTTGCACTGCGGTTGGTTCCAAAAGTTGCTGACAACATGGGAATTTCGTCGGTGTACAAATTATTGTTAGAACCTGTCAAACGAAAATTGTCGTAAAGTTCCTGAGTAAACCCTGCCAAAACCTTGAAGTTATGGCTATCCAACGATTTTTCGTAAGAGGTAAAGGCATTAACCGTGTAATGCTGATTTTTATACATGTTACGTTCAATAGAGTTGGGAGACGAGCCGCCTCGCGCTTCTTTTGCTCCGCTTGGATTCACAATGTAGAAAGTTTTCCTGTGATTGCTGTTTTCAATGTAAGTACCGTCGTAAGTAAAGTTGGCGGTAGCATCCCAGCCGGGCAACAGATGGAGAATAAACTCTCCGGTCAGTATAGCATTGTCAGTGGTTTCTTTTCGGCGTCCGCCATCGGTAAATATCAAGATGCCGCTGCCTTCGGAATAATATCCATTGGGGTTTTTCAACGGTACGGTGGGATAAGTACGTCCAATTTGGTGGAAATAGTCATACGAATAACTTGTGCCGCCGCTTATATTACCGTATGTGGTAGGCGTATCTGACTCTCCGCGAGAAAATGCGCTTCTAAAGCCGAATGTAAGCCAATCGGCCAGGTTGGAAGTCACGTTGGCACGCACGTTGTAGCGCCGGTATCCGTCGTCCGCATAGTTGTACAAACCATCCTGTTGGTTATATCCCAAACCAACATAGTAATTGGAAGTTTCCGTGCCGCCCGACACGCCGATATTGTGCTGTTGGCTGAAACTTGCTTTCTTGAAATAAATATCAAACCAATCGTTGTTGCCATTGGCAGCATTCCATCCCAACCACGCATCAGCTTTGCTCGGATCTTTCTTGGTTTCATCCTTGAGCGTGCCGGCTTGATAGTCTTTGATTCGCTGTATCACCTCGTCATCGAACAACTTAGCCGTATATTTGGAATTTTCCGCGACTTCGTTAAACGCATTGGCAAAATCCAGCGAGTTGGTGTAGTGCGGAAGATTGATAGCCTGCGAAAATCCGAAATTGTTGTTGTAGGAAATCACCGGTTTTCCGCTACGTCCTTTTTTGGTGGTAACAATGATAACGCCAAAAGGAGCACTCGAACCGTAAATGGCTGCGGAGGCAGCATCTTTCAGGATAGAGATGTTTTCCACATCGTTCATATTGATGGAACTGAGGTCGCCGCCTTGTACTCCGTCAACTATAACCAGCGGAGAACCGGAAACGTTCGATTTGTTGCTCCCGTCATCGTCCATCTTAATTCCCGTATAACCCCGAATGTTGATGCTCTGTTTGGTACCGGGAGCACCGTTAGACGTGGAAATGTTGAGGTTGGCTGTTGTTCCCTGCAAAGCCTGCGTCAGCGAAACCACGGTGCGGTTTTCGAGCCGGTCGGCACCAACTGACGCTACTGCACCTGTCAGGTTCGCTCTTTTCTGCGTACCGTAGCCGACTACCACCACCTCATCGAGGTTGCTGGCATCCTGTGTCAAAGTAACATTGATGGTTGTTTTGCCGTTTACGGCAATGGATTGGGTGGAGTAACCCAAATAACTAATTTCCAGTGTGGCGTTTGGTGACACCTGCAAGGTGTATTTTCCGTCCACATCAGTTGCAATTCCATTTCTGGAATTTCCTTTTTCGATGACACTTGCGCCGATGA
>BNTP01000201.1 GCA_025996695.1 Bacteroidia bacterium
GTAGTGTCTTTTTGCAAAATTACTAATAATTACGCATTATTTTATTATGTCACAAATAATTATTACAGCTCCCCAAGAAAATGGTTGTGTTAATAACCGCTCCTTTTTTTATTTTTTTAATGCGTTGGCCCTGGAGTTTCATGATCACTTATCGAGCCAGGGCTCCGGGTTTTGTTTCGTTTGTTCCTTCCATAATTCAAAATAGAGGGCGGTTTCGCCTGTTGCCGAATCGGTGTAGATGATGCCCAAATTTTGTCCGGTGCTCACTTTATCGCCTTTTTTTACCGATACTTGGTCGAGATTGGCGTAGAGCGTCAGGTAGTTACCGTGCCGCAAAATGATGGAAGTTTGATAGCCCGACACGAGGAAAATTCCTGAAACTACGCCGTCGAACACTGCTTTGGCGTGATTGCCTTTGGTGGTTGCAATCTTGATGCCGTTCAGTTTTTGATTATTACTTTCGGCAGCATTGGTATTATTCCGCTAACAGGTATTGTTGTTCCATTTGTCAGTTATGGGCGGGTAAGTATGATTTTCAACCTTGCTGCTTTTGGAATTGTGCTTTCATTGTCGCAATTAGAAGGTAAAAAGATTGAAAAGGAGTATATACAAAAAAATTATGACGAAAAATCTACACGCCCTGCTATTCTTACGATATTGGGTTTTACTGTGTTTTTATTGTGTGTTCTCTTTAAATATCAATTTATTCAAAGAAATGATATTCTAATAAAACCCGCACTTGTTACCAACCGTTCGGGCGAACGATTTGCAGAATACAATCCGCGTATCAATATCCTTATTAAAAATATGAATGCTGGCAACATTTACGACCGCAACGGTTTGTTGTTGGCAACAAACGATAAAAATGAAATGCGCAATATAAAAAGAGAACTCGCAGAAAAAGATGAAGATTTATTCAAAATAGTAGAAGAGAATATTAGCAATGAAACGCACCTGCTTGGAAAGCGACGTTTCTATCCGTTCGGAAACAATACGTTTTTCTGGACAGGAAATTATAATACACGTCTTTTGTGGGATGACGGCGAGGATGCTCGAGGTTATATAGCAGAACGCAGACATTTGGCATATCTTCGCGGATTCGACACGCAACCCCAAAAGGATATGCCTGCCGATACGCTTTTGTATGCACATAATTTTATAGCAAACCGATTTTTGCCACGTCAAGAACAAGACAGCATAAAATGCAAACTCTACGACTATACCGAATTGATTTCATTCTTGAAACAAGGAAAAAACAGTTCCAAGTTGAAAATGTACAACGAAAAAAGAGAAAAACGAGATATTAAATTGACGGTGGATGCTAAACTGCAAACAGAGTTGCAAAACGCTTTGAAAAAAGCCAATCTGGAGAAAAATATGCGGACTTCGGTTGTTGTTTTGGACGCAAAAAATGGTGAAATTTTGAGTTCTGCCAACTATCCGTTACCTGACCAAACAGACTTAAAAGCAAAATACGATGATATAAATTACAAAGATTATAAGGATTATATAACTACAAACAGGGATTTGGGTTTAACTTGGGCTACCAATCCGGGATCTACAGCAAAATTGATGTCTTCGCTTGCATGGTTTAGAAAACAAGAAAGTACGCACCGCAACGAGCCAATAAAGACCTACAATATTGATATGGAGGAAATCTTAGACTTTAACAATAGAACGGGAATGCCGGCAGAGCCGTATAATAAGAGAAATGACGTTCCATTACGGCAAACAGAAGGTAATATGGGCAAAATACACCAAATAACGATGCAAGAAGCAATCGTACTTTCTTCCAATGTGTATTTCATTAAATTGGTAAATGACCAAAATTTGTATTCCCAACTTTCTGATATCTATTCTTTAGCCGGGTTAAGATTGGGGCATAAACATGATACTTATACATTTTACAACGATAGAAAATCTTCGCTTAAAAAGAAGATGGAAGACATGGAAAGTCGAGGAACAAATAAATATCGCAATTATGTTGATAATCTTTCAAAAGGAGGCGGTTTGCACAAATTACGAGATTCCGAATATATGATTACGTGGGGAGAAGACCCGCTTGAGGCAACGCCTTTAGCAATGGCAAGGGTGGTATCGGCAATTATCAACAACGGGAAATTGGTTGATACAAAATATGTTTTGACTGAAGAACTGTTGAAAAAACTTCCGAAACAGCAATCAACCGAAATGGTATCTTCTGATAATTCCAAGATTTTACAAGGATTTATGAAAGAAGAATCGCAAAAACGTCCTACAAAACTCCCACAGGTTATTGGAGGCAAGAGTGGAACGCCAACACGAATTATTTCCGGATTAGGAAGAAAAAATGATGGTTGGTATGTTTTCTTTGTTGAGCCAACCGAAAAAAGTAAAAAAACGCTTGCCGTTGCAGTGCGTATCGAATTAGGGGGCACTTCCGACAAGGCATACCAAGTTGTAGCCAATCAACTTACCGACATTTTGATAAATTTTGCAAACAATTAAAATTCAATATATTATGATAGAAAAAATATTAAAAAAAATAGTAGATTCGCTTAATAAGGA
Organism: Bacteroidia bacterium; assembly: GCA_025996695.1. Lineage (GTDB taxonomy): Bacteria > Bacteroidota > Bacteroidia > Bacteroidales > Azobacteroidaceae > Azobacteroides. Next base: position 2,548 of record BNTP01000201.1, read on the forward strand.
AAAAGAAGAAACACCTATTGTTGATGTGGCAAATGCCAACAGCCAAAAAGAAAGAGCAAAAAGCGCAGATAAAGCAAAGGATAGGCTGACAAAGTTTATTCCGAAAGGAGATGCCCTTGCCAATACCAATCAAGTGATTGATTTGGTTTGCGATGCCTTGCAAGAATATTCCTTAAACAGTTCAATAAAAATACCTGCCTTCTCTCTCTATGTATCGGAAAGTGGACATGATGATTTATTGCGGAATATCTTAACTGCGTTGGATTTTGAAAATAAACTTCGATTAAAACTTACGCACAAGAGCATTTTTACCGCAGCCGATGAGTGTTGTAAATGGACTTTTCATTTTGAAAAACCTCAAAACGAGAAAGCAAAAGAATTTGCCGAAGGGATTTTTATTTTATACGGAAAAAACGAACAGCCGGAAGCCTCAATATCTCGTGCTACATTAGCCCAAGTTACCGCATTAAAAGGCGAATTAGTCAAAAAAGCATACCTGCTTGATGCGAAAACAGAGAAAGCATTCAATATCGGCAGAGGTGAAAACCCGCAACTACCCAATGGGAGTTTTCATAAAAATTTTGTCGTTATAAAGGATATTGAACAACAGGGACATATCAGTCGCCAACATGCCTGCATTCTATTTGACCGACAAAGAGGTTTCTGCCTGAAAGCAGAAAAAGTAGAGAAAACCTTTCTGTTTCGAGATGGAAAGAAAATCCCATTGAAAGAAAATCCCACTTTACAGGATGGCGACCAAATAAAATTGTGTGATAACCCCAATGACATTGTATTACTTTTTGAATTGGTTGAGGAAAATTTTGAAAAGATGGCTGAAGTAAAGCAAAATTGCACAACTATTCGAGAGAGAGATTGCGACGAGTAAACCATTAAATATCAATATTATGCAAAAGAAAATTTTAAAATTATCAGTTATTAGCGTATTAACGCTGTGTATGGCGGCTTGCGGCGAAAAAGTCAAGCAAGAAAATCAAAATCTTTCTCAAAAAGATATGAAATTGATTTTGGGAAATCAAGGGGGTGGTAAATATTTCACATACAAAGGAATTGCGAAATGAAACTCACAAAAATACTCGGTTATCCGTTAGTAATCATTTTTTTGCTGCTCAACCTGCTCGCAGTTTATCTCACAGCCATTTGGGGAATAAAATACTACCTTGTCCTCAAATGGTTGGGTGTAGGTATTTTGGCTTATATTTTCTTGCGGCGATTGCCGTTTTTGAGAAAAAATGCAAAATTTGTCGAAACTTGGGCACACGAAAATCAGGGCAACCGCATCAAAATTCCGTAAAAAATCTTACCTTTGCACCCCATGAAACATAGCATAGATTATTACATGGCTGGGGTAGAAGACCCTCGCGTGCAGGGGCGTTGCTTGCACTTGTTGTCG
>BNTP01000202.1 GCA_025996695.1 Bacteroidia bacterium
CGATGAATAGTCAATTTTTTCGCAAAGTTACTGTAAATATTTTACAAAAACGTGATTTTTTTTGCATTTTTTCTTGTTTATATCAAAAATAGTGTTTACCTTTGTGGCGTAAATCAACCAAAGAGTGTGACAGTTTTATTTATCATTAATTAAATCCTTGGTGTTATGGCCTTTAGAGCAACCCTAAGTTTAAACGGCAAAGAGTTTGATGTCCTTGATTGTGACTATAAACTCAAAAGAGATGTAGATTCGAAAGGACGGCCGGCGTCCAATATCTACGGCGGAGAAATCAGAGTACATGTGGAGTCTACCGAAGACACATCCATTTTGGAACAGATGGTAAGTCAATTCAAGCCTGTTTCCGGAAGTATATCTTTCAAGAAAGGCGATGAAGAGGCAAAAATGAAAGAATTGACTTGGGAAAACGGGTACATCGTATCCTTTGCAGAGTCGATTGACGTAGTGGGTTCAAAACCGATGACCTTAACCTTTGTCGTTTCGGCACAAGTGTTAAAAATCGGCGGAGCACAATTTGAACAAAATTGGCCGGCGAACTAACAAAAAAATCAAATTGAGGCTACTATCCTATTTTCGTTCGCGACGGAAATAGACACCCGACCTTTGTCCAAGTCATGACTGGCAGAAGGATGTTTACAGGTTTGGCAGGTACAAGACTGACATGAAAAAGATATTATGTATGAGCACCGTTGATTTACAAATCCGCTTATGCGTTTGTTCTGCCCATGCCCGCCACGCGTTTGCTCACCGTGAATAGTAGCCTCATTTTCAATTGAGAATTAAAAATTAAGAATTAAAAATTTAAAAAATGCAATATCCCGCGCGGGTTACAGATGCATAACTCTAGGAGTGTGTAGCCAAAGCCCCGAACAAAGTTGAGGGGACAGCGGAACTTACGGATAGAAAACATGATTAACCAATATGAAATTGGTGGCAACGAAGTGCGAATAGACGCTTCGGAAGCCATTGCAGCGATTCCTGAAAACAGGACGCTGTTAGTAGAAAAATTGACGGCAGAGGAGCCTGTCCATCCGGAAGTGGTCACAGGACTCACGTCGATTGAGGAGGTGTTTGCACACTATCAGCCACAGATTGATATGTCTTTCCTGAATGAAGACGGTCAGACAGTAAACGAACACTTCCATTTTGCCAATGTGGGTGATTTTGCGGTTAAAAAATTGACGGAGCAAAGTCCGTTTTTGAAAAAGACCTGTACGGAAAAAGAGTTTTATGAAACTCTTATCAAGCAGTTGCGTTCCAACAAGATACTGCAACGTGCGCTGGAAAATCCGGACTCAAAACAGGCGTTTATCGACTCTCTGCTGGCAATTGTTAGTGAATTAGAATTAGTTGAATCTTAAAAAAGAAGACAAAATGGCAGAATTACAATTAGCAGAACAAGAGATTGCGCAAAGCCCCGATTCGGTGGATCAGGTACAATATCAGGTGTATGAACAAGCTCCTGCGCAATACAATTTGCAAGATTCGTTAAACCGTTTGGCACGATTGGGCGGATTCACTTTCTTGGAATCGGCAGTAGACGGCATTGCCGCGATGAATCCCGACCGGACGGCACGCAAACGCGCCTTTCTGTTGGACGACAACCGCAAATCGGCACGGGAGGAGTTGAAAAATCGCATTCACTTGTGGATTGATTTACTCCAATCCGACTCCATCACAGAGATGCTGGACGTGTCGCGTAAAAAGATGGAAACTGTATCCAAAGTATTGTCCGACAATCAATTAATTGCAGTAGAAGCCGTTCGAGAGTTGGAGAAATCCTATCGAAATGTCATGCTGTTTTACAAAAACACGGAAACAGACAAGTTGACGAACATCTCTATCGTCAATGCTTCATCGGAGCAAGTAACAGACTTGGACAATTCGCGCTTTATTGACCACGTTGCCAATGAGTTACGCCAAAATTATGACAAGTTGGATTTACGTACCAACTATTCGCTGTTGGTGATTCCCGGCTACATGGGCAGTCCTGCGGTTGTGGACAAATGGTCAAAAATTGCGTATGAAAACAAGGCGATGCTTTATACCGATTTCATGGATTTAGACAAACCTGACGATGTCGTCGAACTGTTTATGCCCTCCGGATTAGCGGGTGGCGAAGCGTTCAAAGCTAACACCTGCATGGCGTGTAACTGGTTAGTTGGACGCAAGAAATACGCAGAATTGGGCGAAACGGAGGATTTGCATATTTCCCCTGCGGCTGCGTTGGCGGGCAAGGTGTATGGCACGCTGATGTCGCAAATCACGGCAGGAAAGAAACACGGGGGCATCAATGAGGTCGAAAATGTCGTCTTCAAACTAAAGAAAAGCGAGATTTCGCAGTTAGACACGCTGGGACTGATTCCGATGGTAAATGAATACGGCAAGGTAATGGCTTTTTCCGGAAAGACGCTTTTTAATGGCGAAAATTTGGGCTTGCAGACTTATTCTGTTGTCCGCGTGTTTGATTATATCATGAAAGTGCTGTTTGATTTCTTGAACCGTCGAGCATTTGAAAATTGGAGTGGCAAGACAGAACGCGATTTACGAGGCGAAATCATCAAGTTTTTGGATAACATTCAAGGTGCCGACCGTCTGATTGAAAAGTTCAAAATAGTCCGTTTTGAACGGGATCCCGTGAGCAAAGACCGCATTTTTTTAGACTTGTTTATCACGCCCTACTTCCCCGCCAAGAGTTTTGTCATCAAGATGGACGGCACAAAAGGCGAAGATGACACGACGTGGAACGGAAGTGTGGAACAACAGTAGTAGAGTTTAGTTATTAGAGTTTAGAGTATAGTTAAAAGAATGGACGGTCGAGTAAGGATAAAGATTGAGGGCATGGAACGTGAATATGAAGCGATGCATTGTGAATATGCATTTCAAAAAGGCATTACACGAAACGGTGAAGTCTGCACGGATGTCAGTGGAGGAAATATCTTAGTTGCGTTACCAACTACGCCAACCGACGAATTGATGCGTTGGGTCTTTGACCCTTTGAGTCTGCGTTTCGGCGAAATCATTTTGGATGATATGAATAAGGAGTCGATGGAAACACTTCGTTTTGAGGGAGGTCGCTGCATTGGGTTTAGACTGCACTATGAGCCAACCGACTTGCCACCAAATGTGATTGTCTTACTCACCATTCAAGTGGCACGCATCATCACGGATACGATCAATCAAAAAACAAACAGCTATGGGATTCTTTGACAAAATACGTGAAGGTAGCCTCTCTTTCTTTGGCAAAAGGGAGCCGAACATTGTGGTGGAGTTTACGTTTCGGGGCAAAAAACATCTTGTTGAAGAGCTGAATGTGGAATTTCAGGAAGCCTATGGAGCGTTAATTACCCTCACGCTGAACGAACCGCCCGACAGTCTTTTGGAAGATTGGATGTTTCATTCCAATCAAAAACAAAGCGGCGAATTGCGATTTTATCCTAACGGCGACCTCCTGAACGAAGGGAGCCTCACGCAAATCATGTTCAAAGAGGCTTATTGCATACGCTACCAAAAAATGATGCAGCCACAAGGATCGGGATTGTTGACGACGTTAGTCATCTCACCCCGCCGTTTGCGGATTGGCAATGAGGACTTTGAAAATCGGTGGAAAGAGTCATGAACAACAGTAAAACATTGGCGGAATTTTATCGGTTGGTCAAACTTGATCTTTGGCGCAGCGGACAAGTTACGAGTTGGGGGCAAGTGGACAAAATAGAAGTTTTTAACGATTGCACAACAGACAAGGGCGTGATTGTTAGAAAAGAGTTAGCCGATTATGTTCTCCATCCACAGACGCGAAAACGGCTGTGCAACGGTTTGTATTTGTTGGATTTCTATTGTTTGGAAGATAATCCGGTGGCGGGGGAAAGCATCCATATTGCCGTCGTGGCTCTCTGTCGAAACGCGCTG
>BNTP01000203.1 GCA_025996695.1 Bacteroidia bacterium
ATGGCCGTTGAAAATAATTTTTCTACCGGCTGTGCTGCTTTCTTTTTGCGTCCCATATTTTTGACTTTTATTTTGTCGGCGAAGGTAGTAATTTTTTTTCATAGCACCTCAAAAAAAGATTTAGCCCACTTTATTTTATTTCGGCAAGACGAGCAAGAAACAAGGAGGCAATCTATATGAAGAAAATATCTGATGAAAAGTTTATGGATTTGTTTGAACAAGGAAGTGACGAAGTAGATAATTATATTGATTATTCTACGGGAGTTTCTGAGTATCCACCATCTCACGCACGAGTGTTAGATGATGTGGAAAAACTTATTTTCGATGCCAGAGATGCCGGTATGTCAAACGGAAATAATTCCCTCTAAACAATAGTATTTTGTAAGCTCGCTTTCCCCATCACCGGCAGTATGCCGGAAATTCCGACATACTTGATTTTTCAGAAAACTTGGATCTTTTTTTGCGGTGCTATTATTTCGCCTAAAATAATGAAATACAAAGGATTGAAAAATAAAAATTTGTATCTTTGCATCAAAAACAAAATACAATGAAAATCACGATTATCGGAGGCGGAAATATGGGCGGCGCAATTGCCCGCGGTTTAGCACAAAGCAGCGTTTTTAAGGCAAGCGACATCACGGTTGTGGATATTCACGAAGCTCCTTTGAACGCTTTGATGGCGTTTAATTCGGATATACGAACCTCCTTGAAAGATTACGACAGCGTGGCTGATGCTGATATTATTTTGTTGGCGGTCAAACCTTGGCTGATACACGAAACGTTGTCGAGTGTTCGGCCGATGTTGAATTACAATAAGCAAATTTTGGTGTCGATTGCTGCCGGAGTCACAATTGATACTATCAATGAGGTTTTAGTGCGAAGAGAGGACGCCACTCCTTTGCCTGTCCTTTTTCGTCTGATTCCTAATACTGCCATTGCTATTAAGCAAAGCATCACGCTGATTGCTTCGCACAATGCTTCTCCCGAACAGGAAAAGCTGTTGGTGAAAATTTTTGATGAATTGGGGACTGCGGTCGTTGTGGACGAAAGCAAATTAACCGCGGGCACAGCTTTGACTTCCTGCGGCATCGCATACCTCTTCCGATATGTGCGAGCAGCCACTTTGGCAGGCGTAGAGCTTGGATTTTATCCGTCAGAAGCTCAAAACATGGTGGTAAAAACGATGCTGGGCGCGGCGTTGCTGTTGGACGAAAACAAGACAAATCCTGAAATCGAGATAGATAAAGTGACCACTCCGGGTGGCATCACGATTAAAGGGTTGAACGAATTAGAAGCCAACGGCTTTTCCGATGCCATTATTAAAGCGATGAAAGCGAGCAAATAATACAATCACAAACTTTCCAGCATCCGTTTGATGACTACTTCCGCAGAAATTTCGCGATTAGCGGCCTCCTGAATGACGATGGATTGGCGACTTTCGATGACGTCGTCGGTCACAATCATGTTGCGGCGCACGGGCAGGCAATGCATAAATTTGGCATTGTCGGTCAATCTCATTTTGGCGGTATCCACCGTCCACGCAGGGTCTTTGCTGAGGATTTGTCCGTAATGCGGGTCGGCAAATGCCGACCAGTTTTTTGCATAGATGAAATCCGCCCCTTCAAACGCTTTTGCTTGGTTGTATTCCACTTTTGCGTCGCGCACAAACTGCGGGGCTAATTCGTAGCCTTTCGGATGGGTAATCACAAAATCGACATCCGCTTCGTTCATAAAGTCGGCAAATGAGTTCGGTACGGCCTGAGGCAATGCTTTGGGATGCGGTGCCCACGTCAGCACCACTTTGGGGCATGCTTTCGTCTTGTGTTCTTCAATCGTAATCAGGTCGGCAAATGCTTGCAGCGGGTGCGTCGTGGCGCCTTCCATGCTGAAAACCGGTCGGCCGGAATAGTTGATAAACTGCTGAATAATTTTTTCGCTGTAGTCGTCCGCTTTATTTTCAAACGTCGCAAACGCACGCACTCCAATGATGTCGCAATAGCAACCCATCACCGGAATAGCTTCCAAGAGGTGTTCCGATTTGTCGCCGTCCATAATTACGCCGCGTTCGGTTTCCAATTTCCAAGCCCCTTGATTCACGTCAAGCACCATGGTGTTCATGCCGAGGTTCATACCCGCCTTTTGGGTGCTCAGTCGGGTGCGCAAACTCGAATTGAAAAACACCATCAGCAAGGTTTTATTTTCGCCGAGTGCCTTGTAGGCAAATCGGTTTTTTTTCACTTCCAGAGCTTCTTGAATGGCGATTGTCAGGTTGCCCAAATCTTCTACATTTGTATATTTTCTCATTTTATATATTTATCAAGAATTTGCGTAATTTTATGCCATTGTTCCATCATCAACCGCTCCAAATCAATAGACGGTGCAACAAATAGGTATGCCGACAAAAGCAACAACAGTAATATAAATGCGATTAGCCAAAATTTTGCATGACTTTTTTTCTTAGGCGTTGGCTTAGAGGTTACCGACGCACCATTTGGCAAATCCAATTCGGCAAGCGTAGACATATAAAAATTACTCAATCCATAGTTGTTCGCCTCGTCACCGGCAGATACAACAGGTGGCGAAAACAGCCCGTTAGGCTTTATGCGTTTATTTTTTTCATACATGGCAACAACAATAAAAAACGACGGCATAGACAGCCAATAATAAACTGTCGAAACGATCCAAAAAGCCACCATGTCCCGGCAAGGCATTGCCCGAATCTTTGATGCCCAAATTGCGTTTGATTAAAGACTCCACCAAATCGCCCCAAACACCAAACAGAGCCACTAAAAGTGCTAATGCCAACCAGATATACCAATGAATTGCCGGCACATAATAAGCAAATGCCAACGAGGAAAGTCCTGCAAAAAACAATCCGCCCCAAAAGCCTTCCCACGATTTCTTAGGCGAAATACGCTCAATAAGGTGATGTTTGCCAAATAAGATACCTATTATATATGCACCCGTATCATTGAGCCAAATAAATACAAAGAGTGCCAAAAGGAAAGTTGGGATATAGCCATCCCTTGAAAAAGCCACGTAATTGAGCAGCGAAAGCGGCAAAGCAATGTAAATTTGTCCTAAAAAAATGGCTCCCAAGTGAGTCATCTGATCCGAATTTTTGGCATAAAGTTCCGCTACCAAAACGCTCACAAGATAAATCAAAAGTGGTACGAAAATCATTGTGGATTGCCACCTTTCGCTCGCAATGACGAATGTAGTCGCAAACAAAATCAATCCACCCAAACAATGGTGCAGGCGATTGATAGAAAGATTTTTATGCGTATTCAGCAAGCCGTAAAATTCCCACAAACAGCAGATTGTCACCAATGCAAACAATGCACCAAAAGCGTAGGCACCATTCAATATGCCTCCCACAATCACGAGCACATAAATCAAGCCCGTTAGCGACCGTATTACACCGTTTTTCATCTATTTTTTTTTAACAAGCGACAAAGTTACGAAAAAATTTTGAGTCATCCAAGTGCATTAAAACAGGTGCGCGACAAAAATCCCTGTTTGTTACGACAGGGAATTAGATGAGAAGTGGAGGTATGGTAGTTTCTACCGAGCCGCAGGCGAGTGGAGACATCCCATGATGCGGAGCACTTGCCGCCCCTTGCGGGATAGCACGGGCGCCCGCAGGGACAGTGCGCCCGTGCCAACAAGCCGGGCTTTCACCTTTCACCTTCCCCCTCCCGAACTCGCGCCTTTAACACAAATTATAATATATCTGCCATGCCATTAAACCAAACCTTTTGTCAAATAAATTTTTTCTTTTACCTTTGCCGAATAGTGTGCGACAAGCCGTCGTCGAAACAATTGTTCAGCAAGCGAGACTGAACCTATTATTCCGTTAATAGTAGCCTAAAGAGGCGTGCGACCGGAGTAATCCGGTGGTGCGAAGCCCTCTTGACAAAGTC
>BNTP01000204.1 GCA_025996695.1 Bacteroidia bacterium
CCTTAGAAAATGTTTTTCTGAAAGATTTAGATGCATGGAAAGCAGAGAATCTGACTGAAAATCAGGCAGTTATGAGAAGAAAAAAAATGGCGGCATAGGAATAATGCGAAGCCGTTTGAACACCCTAGCGTCCGGGGCCGTTTAAGAAGAAACAGTAGGCGAGTCTTTTGTCCTTGTGCGCACTGCCCCAATAGTAGCCGTATTTGCCCGATACATAAAGCATACCATTGTCGCTATTACGTACTCCCGCATGGGGCAGAAAAATACTGTTACCGTTTTTTTTATCGGTAAATCTACTGCCATTTACCCCGTTTTGGATAGTATATTCGAGGCTTACTTTGTCTTCGTCAAGCAAAGATTTTATTTCGTCAGGTGTCGGTACGCGCCAACCATCAGGACAGGGGTCGTTTGCTTTTTCCCATTCCCAATTTGAAGTTATGCCGTCGGGATAACTTGAATCCCAATTTGAAACTTCGTCTGTAGCAGCCCAAGCCGTTTTTCTGTTCCATTGGTAAAACCTTCCCGCATTTTCGGGCGAAGCGGCAAATGTGCCGGGCACATCTACATTACAAATTGCCCATTCCACACCATTTATTATCACACCGCCTTTTTGGGCAGTTGGTGTGTTTATGCACGAGGCGAAACTTACGATAGTCGTTGCTATCATTACCGAGCAGAATGCTTTGCTCATAAAACTGCGGGCGTTAGCCCTGAAATTTTGTTTCTTCATTTTTGCTTTGAATTTATTTTGTTTTTAATATTTTTCTGTACCGGCTGCCGACCTCGCCCCTTGCCTTTCTTTCCCGTGAGCGAGGGGAGTGGCGAGTCAATAATCCTAATCTTTTGCGCCGTTCTGTCAAAATTCCGGTACGCCTCGTTAAGCGCAGATGCGGCAATAAAGTCGCGGCTGACGGTTTTCACCGAGTCGTTTAAGGAATGGGCGAACAGCCATTCGTAGGTCTTTTCCCAGTAAAAAAAGCGGGCGAGTTTCGAATGATTTACGCCTTTCAGTTTGTCGAAACGCAACAGCGTGGTGTCGCCACATTCTTTCATCGCATCGACCACTTTTTGCGATTGGGAAACAGAAGTCGCCCTGTCTGCTGTGCCGTGAATAATCCACAAGGGAACTTTTGTCAAGCCGCAATAGGACTGCAACTACGAACCGCCTCCGCACAATGCCATTGCTGCCGCAACTTTTTCGGGATATGTCCCAACGAAATTGATTGTGCCATAGCCGCCTGCGCTCATTCCGACAACATAAACGCGGGCGGTGTCTATCGCGTAACGTGCTGTTGTCCATTCAAGCAAATCCAGGATTTTTGACGGTTGCCACGCGCCTTTCTGTTTTTGCGGCGCAAGCACGAAAGCGTCAACCGATCTGCCCATTCTGATTGCATCAACAGTTCCGTAGCGCAAAACCTGCGGCAGACTGTTTCCGCTCAAACTTTGTCCGTGAAGGAAAATGATAAGCGGTTTTCGGGTAATGACAGAATCGCCGTTTGCAGGCTCGTAAAACCAGAAACTGTAACTGCCTTTTACGCTGTCGCGGCACGCCGTAAGCGTTTGAGCCGGCAACAAAAAAGGCATAAGGCAAAATACGGCAATCAAAAATTTCGTCATCTGTTTATGATTTTTCATTCTTAACTCGGTATATCATAACACTGTTGCCGCCATTGCCGGCTTTTCCCTGCGCGGTAACAATCAGCGTTTTTCCGTCTTCGCTAATATCCATTCCTACCGGATAACTGTCGGCGGCGCACTCGGCAATCACTTTCATATCGGTGGTGCACACAGCCACAATCTTACTTTTATTATTTACCGCTGCAAAAACGTATTTTCCATCCGGACTGACAACAATAGTCCGCGCTCCCTCGCCCACATACACACTTTTCCACGCAGTAAAAGGTTTGTCTGTATTTTTTGCGGCGTGTGCCAGAAAATCGTCAAGTGGGGCTTGCTGAATAAAGCCTGTCCGGTTGATACTGCAATAAATGTAGCCGTTTTTGATAACCAAATGCCGCAGATTCTGTTTCATACCCGCCACCGTGCCAAGATATTTTTGTTTGACAACATCAATTACCGCAATACCGTTTCCGCCCATTTTCCCAATCAACACAAGGCTGTTGTCGGGCGTAAAAACCGTTCCGCGCAGGCAATGCCCGCAATTATTGTCGCGGTCTATTTTCACAGTATCGTTTTCGTCCAATTGAAAGGACAAACGGCGGTCAATGGTAATGTTTTTCAGATACTTCCACGCTTCCGGGTTGCGGGACGAAACGTCTATCAGTGCCATTGTATTGTCGCCCCAGTGCGTTACGGCAATGGTGCGGCTGGCGGACGAGCAGGCAATCATTTTTGGCAGCGGCGCGGTGGGCATCACGCGCACAATGGTATCCGCATCGGTGTCGATAACGCAAAGAGCCGAAGGGTCGATAGCATTTGGGTCGTAACTGCGGCGGTAATACGTTACCCACAGATACTTTCCGTTATGCGAAAAGCAACTTTCCACGGGCTTGCCCGCAAACACGTTCAGGCTGTTTTTCCGTGTTTGAAACGTGTAATCGAAATAGGCAGTTCCGGTAAAAAGATGCTGATTATTGCGCTCAAACGTATGATTGACAACCGCGAGCGGCTTGAAATCGGACAGACTGTAAACGGAAGTCCGGCAACCTTCGAGCGAATGAACATAGAACTTGTCTTTTGCATCAAGGATATTGACCGACTTTGGCGAATAGACAGTTACATCGTAGCGGTCGGCAGGCGATGTTGTCTCCTGCTGAAGGTGCTGAAAGCGTTGCACGAGCGTTAAACTTACTTCCGAATTTTCAGGCGTGGAAGTTACGCCGATCGCTGTAAGTTGCCTTTGCCCGTTTTTTTCGCTTGCGTTTGTTTTTTCGCCGCCTGCAATCAACAAAATTGCAAGCAAAACAGGAATAAAAACCGGAATGTGTTTCATTTTTCTGTTTTGAATTTTAAATTAATGAATACCGGATATAATATCCGATAATCATATTTAAATTTGTTATTAATTTGATCTATCTCTTTATTCCTCGCTTTTCAAATCTTCTTCCATTTGCGCTTTTTCTTCCGGAGTGATTTCTTTCTTCAGAAGCCAAACCAACTGTAGTCCTTTTGTCCCAACAACAGCAGTAGAATATGTTTGAACAAATTCCCAGCCCTGTAAACCCATATAATTCAATGCGTCAATCATCGAATTAAATTTGATTTTTTCGCCGTTTTCATCTGTCAGATACTCTCCAAAACCTGCGCCTGCACCACCGCTGCCGCCAATAACCACAGTTGCCTTTCTTTTCTGACCGAAATTAGCCTTAACCACAACTGCCGTGCTGATTTTGAAAAGTTTTTGTGCCGTCTCTCCAAATAATTCGCAGTAAACATAATATTTAGGTTCGTGCTTGACAGGCGCATTAGCATCCACTTTTTTCTGCGACTTTTGTTCCTCCTGTTGCGGTACAACCGCTGTTGTCTGTTTCGACTGTGCGGCAGTCGATTTTGTTGTTTTTTTCTGCTGTGCAAAAACCACAGACGAAATGCCGATTACGGCTACTAAAATCAATAAATTTTTTTTTAACATTTTAATTTGCCCATACCCTTGGGACTAATTTGTGCATCTGGTACGCATTAATAAGGGAGCGTCCGTAAATTAATTTTACATTTATAGTGTTTAGTATCAAAAATTATAGCTAACTTTGCGTCATGGAAAATCTCAAAGAAAAGTTATCGTTAATCTCTCGCCATTTAAACGAAAAGCAAAGGCGCATAGTCTTTTCCGCCGAAGCATATCAAATAGGTAGAGGCGGAAAATCACTGGTAT
>BNTP01000205.1 GCA_025996695.1 Bacteroidia bacterium
ATCGTCATCGCTCTGAAAACACCTGTTGAATGTTATTGAATTCACGCCTTCAAATCTATCTCTTGTTTCCATGCTACAAAGGTAGCAACTTTGTCTAAATTAACAGCGACCTAAACGCCTATACCAAGAAATTTATATACAGGTGAGATGTTGTCCGATATAGAAAGCGATTTGGAAACCCATTTAAAAATAACGAATAAAGACAATGAATATGTGATTATATATATCGCTACAAACGACAACGATGTTGAAATTAATGATTTTGGTGATGTGATTCGTGAAAACATATTAAAAGACATACAATATGTGTATATGACAAACCTATCGGACGCTGCATTTAAGAATGGGTTGAAAAAGAAAATATTTAGAAATGGAACAGTAACAAATGATTATCTATTAAATGCTGCCTATGCAAAAAATATACACCATATCAGTAACGCAGACTTTTTTAAATATAGACCTGCGTACTCTGATATGGTTATATACACAAAATATCAGTATAATCCACGAACAGGAGGTGGGGAGGTTTTATATGATGGCTATTTTTGTTATCAAAATGATGCAATAAAAGAAATTTTTAAGATTGGAGATTCTCAAAGAGAAATTAAGCATTATTACTACTACAAGATGCTAGACTCAATGGCAAAAGAAATAATAGCCGATTGTTTCCAAAAAAAATTTTGGAATAGTGTTTTGAAATCGTGGAGTTCAGATAAGATTGAACTGAAAGATAGTAACATAAATGGGAAAGGTTTATTCGCAAAATGTTTAATCAATAAAGACGAAGAAATATTCACAATGGGAGGAGAATTTGAAAAGTTGCAAGATGTAAAAAACAAGCAACAAAACGGCAATACATTCCTTCAAATTAACGAAAAAATATGCCTTTGTGGTATTGACACTGAAGATAAAGATGTTAAATTCTGCGCTAATCACAGTTGCACACCGAACTGTAAATTGAAAGACGAAATTACATTTGTTGCATTAAAAGATATTGGAGAAGGAGAAGAAATATTAGTTGATTATGTGAAATTGGGAGATAAATATTGTATAGTATTTGATTGTGCGAACAAACAATGCGATTTTCATAATGGTTGTTCGCATAACATACAACAATCAGAGAAGCATAAAACGGAATCTGTTGAATCGGATATACCATTCATAAAAACAAAAACAAAAACAAATAAAAATAATAAAAAATGAAAAATGAAAACAGCATTAGTAACAGGAGTATCTCGAAAATCAGGTATTGGTTTTGAAATATGCAAAACCCTACTTGAAACCGGATATAAAGTAATTGCATTGCGCAACAGTGATAATGAATGCGAATCTGAATTGCGAGCAATTTATGGAGATTACGCAAATTTTCTAAAATGTGATTTTACCAATCGCGAACAATTAAACAATACTATTACTTTATTAAAAGCAAATAGATTTGACTTGATTGTAAACAACGCAGGTAAATTTGCAGATGGTGAAGATTACGCCAATTATGATATGGCAATATGGGACCAAGTGTTTGATGTCAATGTGAGAACCTCTATGGCTTTAAGCACAGGGTTGTTTGATAATTTGAACGAAGGAGCAGTAATAATCAATGTAGCCAGCACTGATGGCATGACAGGTTCATTGTCGAGTATGTCATACGCTGCAAGCAAAGCCGCTTTGATTAGTATTACAAAAAGTTTAGCCATAAATTTTGGCTATGATAACAAAAAAATCAGAGTTGTTGGGGTTGCACCAAGTTGGGTTGTTACCGATGAAAGTATGCTTACGGAAGCAGCGAAGAAGTATGCGCCATTAATGACACCACTTGGGCGAATGGCTTCCGTAAAAGAAATGACAGATTTAATTGTATTTTTGGCGTCAGATAATGCAACCTATATTACAGGCACAACGATTGTGTTTGATGGTGGATATACCTTAATTGATTACACGCTAAAAAAAGAGGCGGAATATGTAAGAAAAAAAGCGGAACAAGCCGCTAAAAGAAAAGAACAAAGAAGTATAAAAAATAAAATAGAATCAAAATGATTATTAAGTCAGTACTATCAACTAAACTTGATATTAGAGAGAGTATTATACACGGCAAAGGTGCTTTTGCAAAAGAAAAAATTTGTAAAGGCGAAGTTGTTGCCGTAAAAGGAGGTCGTATCTTAAATAGAAAAGAGATGGTAAACCTTGATATTCTTGGCACAATTGATTCGTATTGGCCACTTGATGATAATTACTTTTTAGCAGCATTAAATCCAGAAGAGAGTGAAAGCATAAAAGTATATATAAATCATTCGTGCGAACCTAATTGTGGTCTGAAAGGTCAAATTGTATGTGTGGCTATGCGGGATATTCAAGAGAATGAGGAAGTAACATTTGATTATGCTATGCTTGATAATGAAAGTTATCAATTTGAATGCCATTGCGGTGCCACTGATTGCAGAAATATTATTACAGGTTTTGATTGGAAGAAACCCAAACTGCAAGAAAAATATGGTAATTACTTTGCTTTATATCTGATGGAAAAAATATGTGATGACAATAAATGATTTTTTGAAACAATAAAAATGACATTCCCCCTTGAATAATGCAACAAAAAAATAAATACATATTTTTGATATTATTCCAATGTGCAATTTTCGGTATTGAATTCATTGCCGTGAAATATATATTGGTGGCTGGCTATGCTCCTTTTTTTCTTTTAGCCATTCGATTTTTTATTGCAACTTTGGCATTAGTTGGTTTCTACTCTATTTTTAATATTTTTCGCTCAGGTAAAGTAAATTCTTTCAACAAAAAAGAATTACTATACGGCGTTATTGCAGGTATATTTTTGTTTCTTTCGTTTGCATTGCAAACTTATGGAGCAAAATATACCACTCCTGCCAAAAACGGTGTATTTACAGGCTTGTATGTTATTTTCACGCCAATCATTGTAATGTTAATAACGAAGAAATTTACATGGAAACCATTATTAATTGCGCTTGTTAGTTTTGTCGGAGTTATGGTTGTTTCTAATTTTTTTGCAGAACAACTTACCATAAATATAGGGGATTTTTTAACCATTCTTTGTGCAATTACTTTCGCCGCTCATTTTATCTTGCTCGAAAAATTTCTGACTAATTCAAACATAGATTTTTTCAATTTCACAAGCATACAATTATTAGTTGTAGCAATACTTTCTTGCATTACTGCTTTTAGTTTTGAAGCAATTGAATTTCACAATTTAATACTTGATGCAAAAGTATTATGGCTATTCCTTTTTTTAGGTATTGTTTGTACAGCATTTTCATATTTTATTCAAACTGTAGCACAATCCAAACTAACGGCAAATACTGTATCGGTCGTATCGTGTTCCGAATCTGTTTTTGCTGTGATTTTTGGCATTTATTTTGGTTACGACCAATTTTCATTATCATTAATCGTTGGAACTTTAATTATAGTAGTTTCAATGGTACTTATTTCCATTAGCAACGAAAAATAAAACAAGAAATTATGCTTATGCCTCATTATCAAATAGTAACAAATGCAACTGACCTGCAAAAAGTTTTTGCTGTGCGGGCAATCGTTTTCATAGAAGAACAAGGTGTATCTTACGAAGGAGAAATTGACGGCTACGATTATTCTTCCGTTCATTTCCTGACTTCGTCATAACATAAATTAACATTTTCATAAAACACTGATAATCAGCGCTAAAGCGATATTACGACACCCATTTTGGGTGTCGCACCCCCAAATTTCATTACCTTTGTTCTAGAAATGTAC
>BNTP01000206.1 GCA_025996695.1 Bacteroidia bacterium
TCACGATTGTTGTCAGATACTTAATGAGGGGATGGCGGGTCAAGCCCGCAATGACAATTCCTCAGAAGATGTGCTGTTTTTCCCATCCCAATTTAAGCGTAACATTCGCTATGGGCAGAAAGACCCGGTGAACGATATTTTGCGCACCGAGGTTTTGGCACGCCTGAATGCAACGAACCAACCGTGCATCATCGTCACTTATCCGGAGGCTTTGACTGAAAAAGTAGTGTCCAACAAGACATTGAAAGACAAGACTTTAGGCATTCAAGTGAATGAAAAAATCGACAGTCTTTTTGTGGCGGATGTCTTGGAATCATACGGTTTTGAACGTGTAGATTATGTCTATGAACCGGGGCAATACGCCATCAGAGGTTCCATTATTGACGTTTTTTCCTTTTCTAACGAATATCCCTATCGTATCGACTTTTTTGGAAACGAAGTAGAAAGTATCCGCAGTTTTGACGTGGAAACGCAATTGTCAAAAGAAAAATTGCAGGCGATTTCGATTATTTCGGGACAATCGGGCGAGGGCGACACGACTTTGCTCTCTTATTTGCCGGAAACAACCAAGCTGGTTTTTCATGACGAGGCGTGGGTGTACGACAAAATGCAATCGCTGTGGAACGAGGAACCTACGTTGACCAATGAGGAAACTTTTTCTTCCATCGAACAAATCCGAAAATTATTGACGCCGATGGAGGCGTTTCGCGATTTGACCGCCCATTATACCAAATTGCATTTTGGTGCGCCATCCTCCGTCATTGCGAGGGCGCAGCCCGAAGCAACCCAGAATGGATTGCTTCACTCCGTTCGCAATGACGGGGGGGCTGTCATACAATTCGCCACCGAACCCCAACTATCGTATCGCAAAAATTTTAGTCTGGCGGCAGATTCGTTCAAAGCCTATCTGGCAGAAGGTTATACCTTATATATATTGTCAAACAACGAGAAGCAAATTCGACGCATTGAGGCGATTTTTAGTGATAGAGGTGATAATATTGACTTTATACCCGTGCTGAGTCCGTTGCACGAGGGGTTTGTAGATAAGACGTTGCGCGTTTGCCTGTTTACGGATCATCAGATCTTCGATCGTTTTCACAAATATAACCTTAAGTCCGATCGCGCCCGTTCGGGAAAAATTGCGTTGTCGCTCAAAGAGTTACAGCAATTTCAGATAGGCGATTTTCTGGTGCATATTGACCACGGGGTGGGCAAATTTGGTGGGCTGATGCGTACGGAAGTGCATGGAAATATGCAGGAAGTTATCAAAATGACTTTCCTGAATGACGACATTGTTTTTGTCAATATTCAAAACCTGCATAAAATTTCCAAATTCAAAGGAAAAGACAATGAGCCGCCGAGGTTGGCAAAATTGGGTTCGCAAACGTGGAATAATCTGAAAGAGCGCACCAAGAAACACGTCAAGGACATAGCTAAAGACCTGATTTTGCTGTATTCCAAGCGGCGCGAAGAAAAAGGATTTGCCTTCTCGCCCGACACTTATTTGCAAAAAGAATTGGAGGCATCGTTTATTTACGAAGATACGCCCGACCAAATAAAAGTGACCAATGACATTAAATTGGACATGGAAAGTAGTCGCCCGATGGACAGGTTAGTGTGTGGCGATGTGGGTTTTGGAAAAACGGAAGTGGCTGTGCGTGCGGCATTTAAGGCGGCTACCGACGGCAAACAAGTGGCTGTGCTTGTGCCTACCACATTGTTGGCTTATCAGCATTACAACACGTTTAAGGAGCGTTTAGCCAATTTTCCGGTCACGGTTGATTATCTGTCGCGTGCCCGCACGCCCAAGCAAGCCAGGGAGTTGCTGGAAAATTTGAAAGCCGGCCGCATTGATGTTTTGATTGGCACGCACCGTATTATTAGTAAAGACGTCTGTTTCAAGGACTTAGGATTGTTGATTGTGGACGAAGAACAGAAATTTGGCGTGTCGGTCAAAGAGAAATTGAAGCAGATGAAGGCGAATGTAGACACGCTGACGCTCACGGCAACACCCATTCCGCGCACTCTGCAATTCAGCCTGATGGGCGCACGCGACCTGTCGAACATTTCCACGCCGCCGCCCAATCGCTATCCAATCCAAACGGAGGTACACCGGTTTGGGAGCGACATTATCCGCGAAGCCATCAATTTTGAGATGAGCCGCAACGGACAAGTGTTTATCATCACACCGCACATTGCCGATTTGGATCATTTGGCGAATTTGGTGCAAAAAGAGATTCCTGACGCACGTGTGGCGGTAGGGCATGGGCAACTTGCTCCGCCCGATTTGGAAAAAATAATTGTGGATTTTGCCAATTATGAATACGATGTGCTGATTGCAACGCCGATTATTGAAAATGGTATTGACATTCCGAATGCCAATACCGTGCTGATAAATAATGCGCAACATTTTGGCTTGAGCGATTTACACCAGGTGCGGGGTAGGGTAGGGCGCTCCAATCGCAAGGCATTTTGTTACTTGCTGTCGCCGCCGTTGTCAATGCTGAGTCCTGAAGCCCGTCGCCGTTTACAAGCCATTGAAAATTTTTCCGAATTAGGCAGCGGCATTCACATTGCGATGCAAGATTTGGATATTCGCGGGGCAGGCAATATGCTGGGTGCCGAACAAAGCGGTTTTATTGCCGATCTGGGCTACGAAACTTATCAGAAAATCCTTACCGATGCCATCTGCGAATTGAAAAACGAAGAGTTTGCCGAACTTTATAAGGATGACAATCAGGTGGATTCGGGCGAAAATTATGTCAGCGAAACCAATTTCGAGAGCGATTTGGAACTTTTGTTCCCACCAACGTACATTCCCAGCGATTCGGAGCGTATTTTGCTGTATCGCGAATTAGATTTAATGACGCAAGAGTCTGATATTGAGAATTTTAGATTAAAGCTGCAAGACCGCTTTGGAGTCATCCCGAAGCCGAGCGAAGAATTGATTAATGTTGTCAAATTACGTCTGAAAGGGAAAAAACTCGGCATCGACAAAATCGCCTTGAAAAACAATCAAATGAAGCTTTTTTTGATTTCAGACCCCGATTCGCCCTACTACCGCAGTACCGCTTTCGATAAATTGTTGGAATTTGTGACGACGCACTATCAACACTGCCAATTAAGCGAAAAAAATGGACGCCGATTGCTGACGATTGATAAGGTCGAGAGCGTGTCCGCAGCAAGGGAATTGTTGTCGGAATTGTGATTAAGAAATCATAGTTATAGTAACGCCTTCGGTCTTTGATTGACACTCACCGATTTATACTCCTGTGCCGCAATTTTCGTTCCTGCCACTATTATTGTAGCCATAATTTGCAGTTATATTGCGAATAAAGCGCAAAGACAGTGCGGTAAATTCAAATATCAAAACATGTTTAATTTATTTGCGTCCAAATATGTTTTTTGCCAAAAACATTTTGCAAATCCAAAAATAACTTCTACCTTTGTCCGTATTAGGAACAAAAAATAACAACAAGAAACAGAAAATTTAGAATTATAAATTATTAAATAATAGAGCTTTAGCTCTTATTCTCACAAAAGCAGACCGCCCAAAAGCCAAAGAAAACAAAAGCAAAAACGAACCATAAAAAAGCAATTCAAACACCACTAAAACAACGATTTATATACTATACTAAACTCGGTTAATATATGATAAATAATTAGTATCTTTGCAGCCAAAAACGCTATGATACAATTAAACATTAGAGCAGAAGACAAGCCAATCATTGCTGATGTCAGGTACACACAACCTCAT
>BNTP01000207.1 GCA_025996695.1 Bacteroidia bacterium
TTTTAAATCTAAGTAGGCATATAGTTTACCATTTGTCAGTCGGTTAAATCTTTACTTTCTTACAACAAAAGTAACGATTTTTCCCCGGATTTTAATTTCTCCGCAAACTTAAGGTAGGCATGCAACCCATGTCGCCAATGGCCGCATACCTACCATGCTGGACGCGTGAGGAATGGCCGTTTCTACCGAGCGAAGCATCCCTAACGGGATGCGAAAAGGAACAAAAAGGATAAAAAAAACGTATTAATAATTTATATGCCACCGTTGCCGAAGTGAATTACCTCACCAACGACACAGTGAATATACGTCAGGTGTTTTTCCACCTGCATGAGCCTGCAAATAAAGCGCAAGGGATCGTGTTTGAAGCAGGCAGGCAATATACATTTTTGCTGACGGTAGGCTTGGACGGCGAAGAGATCGTGTTCTCTATTCCGACGGTGACTGATTTTAACACGGTTGCCGAGGAGAAGTACCGCCGGTGGTTGCTGCACCTTTCAAGCAATGTGGCGACCCGATTAAAGGTTATACGACTGCGAATTATGCGAACGCATCTATAAAAGATCTTTGCCGGACTACGGCAAATCTTGCCGAAGCCACGCCAAATGCACATACAACTTATCCAAGTAAAACGCCGGGCGAGCGTGGCTACTATTATTCTTCCCAATTTTGATACAGAAAGTCATTGTATGGAAAGCGTTCGACGTGAATTTCCTTGACTTTTTGATACAACAGAGCTTTTAATTCTTCAATATTTTCTTTATCTTTTGCAGAAATAAACACGCAATTTTCGTGCAAATTATTCATCCAGGTATGCTTCAGCTCCTCCAGAGGGATATTTTCTTTGGAGCGTGGCGTGAGGTCGTCGGCCTCTTTTTCGACGTGTTCAAACGCGTCAATTTTGTTGAAAACCACGATGGTGGGCTTGGGTGGAACTTCTTCGGCCCCCTTTTTTTTATTGCAGGGATTGATAATTTCGTTCAATGTTTTTGTAACCGTTTCCATTTGCTCCTCAAATGCCGGATGCGAAATATCGACCACGTGCACGAGCAAATCGGCTTCACGCACCTCGTCGAGGGTCGATTTAAACGCTTCAATGAGTTCGGTAGGCAATTTGCGGATAAATCCAACCGTGTCGGTCAGCAAAAAAGCCAAATTTTCGATAGACACCTTGCGTACAGTCGTGTCGAGTGTCGCAAACAGTTTGTTTTCGGCAAACACATCGGATTTGCTCAACAAATTCATCAAGGTGGATTTACCGACATTAGTGTAGCCCACAAGTGCCACACGCACCAATTTGCCGCGATTTTGCCGCTGATTGGCTTTTTGTTTGTCGATTTCTTTCAAATCTTCTTTGAGTTTGGAAATCTTGTTCAGGATGATACGCCGGTCGGTTTCCAACTGCGTTTCACCGGGTCCACGCATCCTCAATCCACCGCTACCACTACCACTTTGCCGTTCCAAGTGCGTCCACAGGCGTTTCAGGCGGGGTAACATATAATTGTATTGCGCCAGTTCGACTTGCGTCTTGGCATCTGCGGTTTGTGCACGTGCTGCAAAAATATCAAGAATCAGGCTCGTGCGATCCATGATTTTCACTTTCAGTTCGGCTTCGAGGTTGCGCAACTGCTTGGGCGACAGTTCGTCGTCGAAAATCACCATGCCGATTTTGTTATCCTCATCTTCGGTGTAGGCCTTGATTTCCTGCAATTTCCCCGTGCCAACAAAAGTGACAGGATGCGCTTGTTCGACCCGTTGCGTAAAGCGTTTCACCGTGCAAATGCCCGCCGTGTCCGCCAGAAAGTCCAATTCGTCCAAATATTCTTTGGATTTTTGTTCGTTCTGAGCAGGCGTAATCAGCCCCACGAGCACCGCATTTTCCGTGATTGTATCTGTAAGAATAAATTCTCTCATCTAAATTAATTCCATTTATAAAGTGCAAAGATACGATTTTTTACGCATATTTCACGAAATTGACAAAAAAACGCGCAAAATAATTTGCGGATTCAAAAATAATGCCTACCTTTGCAGTCGCAAATCAAAAAGGTACCATAGCTCAGTTGGTAGAGCATCGGACTGAAAATCCGTGTGTCCCTGGTTCGAATCCAGGTGGTACCACTTCTTAGAAATGCAAAGAAACGCAAACCGGCAAAGTGTCGTCCCATGCGGGACTTTGGGGAGTGGACTCCGTCACTCCCGTAGACTGAAGTCTACGGTTAATAAAGGGCTGTCCCTGCGGGACAAAGTCAGAAATTGCTTGCAGGGAACACTATTCCTAATTTTTTCGTATCTTTGCCACAAAAATAAATTGTTATGCAAAAAATAGTTCGCATCCTGCTACCGTTTTTACTCTTGGGAGCGTCTTCTTGGTCGCCGCTTAGGGCACAAATGCAGGAAGCCATTCGTTGGAGTTATTCCATCAACGACAAAGCTGAAATCGTATTCAGGACGTCTGTTGACCATGGTTGGCACCTTTACGATATGAATCAGCCCGAAGGCGGACCCAATCCGACGGTGTTTCATTTTGAAAAAATAACCGGTGCGGAACGACTCGGCAAAGTGCTCACGTCTACCAAAATTACCACCAAATGGGACGATAGTTTCGACATGAATGTCAGTTGGTACAACGGCAATCCAACGTTTGTGCAACGTTTAATGATTACCGACCCCGAAAAATTCGCCGTCACAGGCTATGTAGACTATATGACATGCAACGACGTATCATGTTTGCCCGGACAACTCGAGTTTTCATTGTCAAAAAAAGACCTTTCTGCCTCCGTATTGGCATTTATCAAAACAGCCAAAACAAACCAAGAGAAAATTCCGGCAGAAGATACCGTCATTGCGAGCGACGTCTTGTCAACCGCAGTCGAGACTTCCAATGACACGACGCGAACACCTCTAGTAAGGAGTAAAAACGACAATGTAGAAAGTGCCGACTTATGGCAACCCGTCATCGCAGAACTGCAAGCCTTTGGCGAAGGGCAAACAACCGGCATCAGCTCATTAGGATCAATATTTTTGCTATGCTTCATCGGCGGATTTTTGGCACTACTCACACCCTGCGTATGGCCGATCATTCCCATGACGGTCAGTTTTTTCCTTAAACGCTCGAAGTCCAATCGCCGCAAAGCGGTGAAAGATGCGCTAACTTATGCCTTGTCGATTATTGTGATTTATCTGGGCTTGGGATTGCTGGTCACGATGCTGTTTGGCGCGAGTGCGCTGAACGATTTATCGACCAATGCGGTGTTCAATCTAATTTTCTTTGCCCTGCTGGTGTTGTTTGCTGTTTCGTTTCTCGGAGCGTTTGAACTCACGTTGCCCACCTCATGGACGAACAAAATGGACAGTAAAGTGGAATCGACGACCGGCTTTTTGAGCATTTTCTTCATGGCATTCACGCTGGCATTAGTATCTTTTTCGTGTACAGGCCCCATCATTGGCGGATTGCTGGTAGAAGCAGCAAGCATGGACAGCTTAGCCGGCCCTGCTGTCGGGATGTTTGGTTTCGGCTTGGCGTTGGCGATTCCATTTGCGCTGTTTGCCATATTTCCGACCATGCTGCAAAGTCTGCCGAAATCGGGCGGTTGGCTGAATGTGGTGAAAGTGGTGTTGGGATTTTTGGAATTGGCGTTGGCGCTCAAATTTCTGTCGGTGGCTGATTTAGCTTACGGTTGGCACATCCTCGACCGCGAAACATTCTTGTCGCTCTGGATAGTGATTTTCGCCCTGCTGGGCATCTACCTGT
>BNTP01000208.1 GCA_025996695.1 Bacteroidia bacterium
TTGAATAAATTTGCAGTGATTATTTCAGGTGGGATTAATGGACTTCGTTTCATCTGGGATAGTCTCCTCTTAAAAGAGTCGGACAATAACTCCGCGCGAGAAAAAAGTAATTTTTAGAAGTCCCCAACAGTCCCATGCCTCTTATAAAAAAGACATGGAACATCTTGCCTATCATCCTTCATGTGTTGAAATTTAGTAGATTTCTGAAAAAGGATAATATTATAAATGCTTCTATAAATCCAAAATGTCCTTTCAACTATTCATTTGGAATTGCTGCAAAGATAAAAGTTATTTTTGAAATTACAAAATGTTTTTAGCAAAATTTGCGGAAACAGAGCAAAATGATAAATTTCAATTTTCTAAAGCAAGCGGGGTAAAGGGCAATTTATACAGGAACGGGATTAAAATGCAGATTACATTTGTATAAAGACATATACATTTGCATGCTATCCGAAAGTACAAACATACTTGCAAGTCAGCATACAAATGCATTTATGTACAAATGCATAAACAACACGTAGGCGACAGAATTAAATTATATGATTATCCGCTATCATACCACTAAATCGCGATCCCAGCAAGCTATTTCTGACTTTGTCCCGCAGGGACAGCACTTTATTAACCGTAGACTTCAGTCTACGGCATAATAAACATGACGATTTCGTTAGTCCCGCATGGGACGGCACTTGAGATGGGTGCAATTTTGCTGAATCACAATGTGTCGTCCCATCGAGCTAAAATACAAATGCATCCCGCATGTATACGTTTGCATTCCATTCAATTAACACTCATTCACGTTTCTATTTTTTATAGCATAATTGCCAGAAAACCAGCAAATTATGTCGTAACTCTAAAATTAAAAGTAAGGAATTATAAGACGAAAATAAACCAACCTTAACCACACGCGCTCACGGGTAGTACAACCGTTTTTAATATGTTAAAATAAATCCATAATATATCTGATTACCAATTAATTACAAACAATAATTGAAGTAAATCTTGATACTATAAACAGGCAATTACGTAGTATATTTACATCTATTTTTACAAATGCATTCGCGCGGGTATTTGCGAATGCATTCGCGTTGTTTTGCGGAATGCATTTGTAATTTGCATGCATGAAAAATAATTCATACATTTGTAGCGCGAAAAATGCAAATATAAATATACAAATTCATTACACAAAGATGAAAGAACGGATAAAAACAATCATGCAAGATGGCGGATACACTCCTGTCACTTTTGCCGCTCACATCGGAATCAATCCGATGACGATGACGGCCAATCTCAATCGCAATGCACAGGTCAGTGCAAGTATCCTCATGGCGATTTTGGAAAAATACGGCAACATCAATGCCGACTGGCTACTGTTTGGAAAAGGACCGATGTATAAAGACGCCGACGGGACTGTGGGTCGCAGTTCGCAACACAATGACACATCGGAGCATCGCGAACAGTCAGGCTTTAGTCCGGACTACGACCCACGCCAATTACCATTATTTCCCGAACAGACGCCTGTATCTGCGCCTCAACGTCAGCAAACGCCTGAATATCGCAAGGAAACACCGGATAAACCGCTCGAAAAAACACCTGAAATCATTAAATATCAGGAAGTTATAGTCGAAAAAATCGTAGCTAAAAAAGTAAACAAAATAATCGTTTATTATGCCGATAACACCTTTGACAGCTTTTGTCCGGAACAATGATTAATGTGATTTCAACGCGAAAATTCATAATTCATGATTAATAATTCATAAATTATTACTACCTTTGCGGCGTAAAAATTTAAAACACATAGATCATGAGCAAATCTGATGAAAAACTATTCTCAGAATTTCCGCCCGTTTCAACTGAAAAATGGATGGAAAAGATTGTCGCCGACCTCAAAGGGGCTGATTTCGAGAAAAAACTCGTTTGGAAAACAACCGAAGGCTTTGATGTGAAGCCGTTCTATCGCAGTGAAGACATCGCAGGATTACCCGCTACGGACACCGCACCTGGCGAATTTCCGTATCTTCGCGGCACGAAAAAAGACAATGACTGGTTCGTTCGCCAAGACATTGTAGTAACAAACTTCGCCGAAGCCAACAAAAAGGCTCTGGACATTCTGAACAAGGGTGTTAATTCGCTAGGCTTCAAGATTAACGGCGAGGAAATCAGCAAGGAAAACATTGCTACCTTATTAAGTGGTATCTTTCCCGAACATGTGGAATTGAATTTCACAACTTGCAACATGCAATCAGTAAAACTGATTGAAATTTTGGTAGCTTACCTCAAAGAAAAAAACTGCGATTTGACGAAAATCAAAGGTTCTGTAAACATCGATTTCGTGGGCATCATCCTGCGAAAAGGGCACGTCAAAGAGGAATGGCTCAAAGAAATGGTAGCAGCAATCAACGCTATACCTCCCCAAATGTACTTATTCAAAGCCATCGGCGTGAATGCCTGCCTGCTTAAGAATGCGGGGTCAACTATCACGCAGGAATTGGGCTACGCGCTGGCTTGGGGCGATGAAATTTTGAGCCGGTTAATAAAAGCGGGATTAGAGCCTGCCTTAGCAGCTAAAAAAATCAAATTTAACTTCGGCGTTTCCACCAACTATTTCTTGGAAATCGCCAAATTCCGCGCAGCACGCCTGCTGTGGGCAGAAATCGTGAAGTCTTACAACCCAACATGCAAACACGATTGCCCGAACGAGGGAGCAAACAACCAATGCTGCTGTGCAAGCAAGATGAACATCTTTGCGCAGACTTCAACGTTCAAACAAACGGTTTACGATGCGCACGTCAATCTTCTTCGCACGCAAACGGAAGCTATGTCGGCATCCATCGCAGGGGTTAACTCGCTGTTAGTGAACACTTTCGATGAATCTTACAAGGCACCCGATGATTTTTCGGAACGCATCGCCCGCAACCAACAATTGTTGCTGAAAGAAGAATGCCACTTCGACAAAGTGGCAGACGTGAGCGGCGGCTCCTATTATATTGAAACATTGACCGATTCTATCGCCAAAGAGGCTAAAAAATTGTTCACGGAAACAAAAGCCAAAGGATTTTACAAATCGGTGCTCGCCGGAGAAATCCAAAACGCAGTCAACGCAAGCGCAGACAAGCGTTTCAAAGCATTGGCGCAACGCCGCGAAATCCTGCTGGGCACCAATCAGTTTCCGAATTTCACGGAGAAAAGCCCCCTAAATCCCCCTCAGGGGGACTTTTCGATGAAAGGTCAGGAAGACTTGCCGAAAGCTTGCTCTTGCTCGACTCCCCCTGAGGGGGTTGGGGGGCTTGGAGTGCTTCTGAACACCAAGCGTTTGGGCGACGAATTTGAAACCCTACGCCTCACGACCGAAAAATCGGGCAAAGAAGTAAAAGCTTTTATGCTGACGATCGGAAATTTGGCCATGCGATTGGCTCGCTCACAATTCTCGTCCAACTTCTTGGCGTGCGCAGGTTACAAAGTCATTGACAATCTCGGCTTTGAGACCGTGGCAGAAGGTGTTGCAGCGGCTCGCAAAGCCGGCGCAGACATCATCGTGTTGTGTTCAAGTGACGATGAATACGCGACTTTCGCACCCGAAGCTCACCAATTGATTGGCAACAAAGAAATTTTGGTCATTGCCGGCGCGCCCGCTTCTACGGAAGAATTGAAAGCCGAAGACATCACGAATTACATCAATGTGAGCAGCAATG
>BNTP01000209.1 GCA_025996695.1 Bacteroidia bacterium
AAACTATCATTTTGTTATAGGGCACAAAAGTAGTCATTTCAAAAGTCCACGCAGAATTATTGATCGTAAATATATGATTGACAATATATTATCTTAATTTATTAATGGTTTTTAGTGGACACTAGTGAAATAATTTACATAAAAAAGAATGACATATCTCTGCATTGTGCATGGCAAGTGGCAGTCCCCAACCCCGTTGAAAATCAATGAGTTGCGTAAAACCGTCATTGGTACCGCAGGGGCGGAGCCCCGCAGCGGAGACATCTCCTGCGAACAAGCCGCCCGAATGGGCGGGATTATGATGATGCCGTCCTCGCAGGACTAAGGGCCGAGTCCCCCACCAATACCGTAGGTTGTGCTTCGCTCCACCTACGGTTATGCACATGTCATCCCTGCGGGACTGCGCTCACGAAGAGTTTGCTGGACTTGCAAAATATAGCTCCTCAAAAAAAGATTTAATAATAATCACAAGTTTTTCTTGCACAATTCAAAAAGATGTCTTACCTTTGCACCCGCAACGGTTCTTATTTTCCGATTCGGAAAAGGATTAAAAGGGAATCGGGTGAAAATCCCGAACAGTCCCGCTGCTGTAAACTCTTCTTCAATAGAAAATTGAAGATTGCTTGAACAATACTTTGCCACTGGTCTAACTCCCTCTCGCGGAGGGGTTAAGAAAAACAGACCGGGAAGGCGTTCGGCAATGGAGTGAGTCAGAAGACCTGCCGTGCTATTCATAACAAACAATGCCTTCGAGGAAAGGGCTGAATAACATGGTAAAACATTTTTTATTTTTTATTTTTGGCTTTTTATTGCTTGTGCACGACGTTTCGGCACAAGATTCGTTGCACACCCGTGTGTTGGACGAGGTGGAGGTGCGCACGATTCGCCCTTCCACATTCTTATCCACTTCTTCTACGCAAGTCTTGCAAACCGATAATTGGGCAATGCCGGGTGCTTCGCAGGTTTCGGATGCCGTGAAACATTTTTCCGGCGTTCAAGTGAAAGATTATGGCGGCGTTGGCGGACTTAAAACGGTGTCTATTCGCAGTTTGGGAGCCAACCACCTGGGGGTGATTTATGACGGCGTGCCCGTTTCGGACATGCAAACCGGACAAATAGATTTAGGTCGCTTTTCGCTCAATTCTGTGGATATGCTCAGCCTGACGATTGGCGAGAGCGACCTAATTTTTCAAACCGCGCAAGCACAAGCTTTGGCGGGCGCGTTAAACATTGTTACTCAAGGGATTGCGGGTCAAGCCCGCGATGACAGTCATGCGCTGAACGCTGCGGTCAATGTCGGCTCTTTTGGACTAATCAATCCTTCCGGGAGGTATTCCAAACCGTTATCGCAGGCGCTAACGCTGAATTTTTCGGCAGATTATTTGGCTACGAAAGGCGATTATCCATTTGCACAACCGATTGGCTACGGCGACGAAAAACAATACAAAAAGCGTGAAAATTCCGATGTGGAAACGCTGAAGTTGGAAGCTAATTTAATTGGAAATTTCAAAAATGGCGGAAATCTACTGTTCAAAAATCAGTTTTACACCTCTAACAGAGGATTGCCCGGAGCAGCCATTTTTTACAAAGATGAGCCGTATTACGACCGATTGAAAGATCATCATTTCTTTTCTCAAATGCATTATCAACAGCCGTTGAGTGAAAAATTTCAATTTCAA
Organism: Bacteroidia bacterium; assembly: GCA_025996695.1. Classification (GTDB taxonomy): domain Bacteria; phylum Bacteroidota; class Bacteroidia; order Bacteroidales; family Azobacteroidaceae; genus Azobacteroides. The sequence continues at coordinate 1,680 of BNTP01000209.1, forward strand.
ACGAATGCCAAATTTTCGGTTTCACATACCGATTATTTCAATCCGACACTTCAGCCGGAGAAGCAAACAAGCGTGTACGACCAGCGAGAATTTTATTTGAATGCCACTTTTTTGTATCAACCAACCGGAAAAATTTCTTTTTCGTGGGCGAATGACGGGAGTTACAGCACTATGGAAGGCAATCAGATGGTTGTTTCCCCATCACGGGCATCTTGGTTGAGTGCGTTTTCCGGAAAATACGAAATCAAGCAATTCAGCGTGACGGCAAAGCTACTGAATACCAATATTCACGATGCGGTTGAACGGCAAACAACTGATTACAATCATCTGACGCCGTATTTGGGCTTTTCGCTACAGCCGTTAAATAATCTACCGTTGCGAATACGCGGGTTTTACAAAAACACCTTTCGGATGCCGACTTTTGGCGATTTGTATTATTCCACAACACACACGTATTTGAAACCCGAAAATGCACAACAATACGATTTGGGAGTGACGTGGGTGGCCGGTTTTTGGGAAAAGATTCCGTATTTTTCGGTCAATGCCGATGTTTATTGGAATCAAGTGCGGGACAAAATTGTTGCTGTTCCAACAAGAAGTTTGTTTTGGTGGTCGATGGAAAATTACGGCAAGGTCGCCATTACCGGCATAGATTTGAACACATCGGCACACATTCGATGCAATTCCCAATTTTTATGGAAAATGACCGGCACCTACACCTATCAAAATGCGTTGAACAAAATCGCCGAAAAACCGGCAACCTACAACAAATTATTGCCCTACACGGCACGACATTCGGCATCAGGCAACTTTACGCTGCAAACGCCGTGGGTGAATGCCGGTTATAGCATCATCTATTGCGGAAAACGCTACAATCGAGCAGATAATGTGCCGATTTCGCAAATGCCCCCTTTCACAGAGCATGGAATAAATTTGATGCATTCTTTTACTTGGCAAAAAACAAAAATCACGTTGTCGGCAGAGTGTCTAAATCTCGGCAACATGCAATATGAAGTGGTGAATTCTTACCCTATGCCCACACGTTCGTTTCGTTTTGGAATAAAAATTAATTATTAAATATCTATTTTATGAAAACAAAAATTTTGTACTTATTCGTGTTATTGATTGGCTTTTCAGCGTGTGAAAAAGAGGATTCATTTGTTGATCCGCCCTACATTCAGGGTTCTGAAGGTGTTTTTATTTTGAATGAAGGGAGTTGGGCAGGCAACAACGCCTCGCTGACTTACTACAATTTCAGTACGGAAACAACCTCTGCCGATATTTTTGACGGCAAAATGGGGGATACCGGGCAGGATATGATTATTTATGGCGCAAAATTGTACATTACCGTTACGGAATCGCATTGTATCCACGTCTTGAATTTGAATCCTTTGCAATTATTGAAAACAATTACCAACATCAATCAGCCGCGCTATTTGGCAACTTTTGGCGGGAAAGTGTATGCTACTGCTTATGGAGAAATTACGGAAGATGTGCAAAAAAACAAAGTTCAAAAAGGCGAAGTGCTAAAAATTGATACCACTTCTTTGGCTGTTGTGGGAAAAGTAGAGGTGGGTAAAAATCCCGAAGGAATTGCTGCTGCCGCCAACGGTAAATTATATGTTGCAAATGGTGGACATGGTGATGGAAATACCGTTTCTGTCATTAATACTGCGCGTTTTACGGTAGAAGATTCGATTACCGTTCGCATCAATCCAAAGATTGTTCACGCAGATAATTATGGAAATGTTTATTTGACAACGCAAGGCAATTTTGGCTATGGTGATCCGGTAGATTTAGGCGGTATGCAAAAAATAAATACCTCAACGAATGCGGTTACCAATATTGATATTCCGGCAAATAGTAACTTTGTGATTGAGGACGATTTGCTGTATTTCTATGGTCAGTTTACCAACTTTGCCACTAACGAATTTTTTCCTATCAGCTTCGGCGTTTATAATGTAAAAACAGGGAAATTGACTGCCAATCCCATC
>BNTP01000210.1 GCA_025996695.1 Bacteroidia bacterium
TTCCCGTCCAATAAAGGAGCGAACATGAAAGAACTTCATATTCACATTATGAACATACAAGGCTGGCTAAGAGGAATTCATCATCATTGTTCCAAAGAAAGGTTGCAAGGTTATCTTGATGAATACCATTTTCGGTTCAATAGAAGGGCTTTTATGGGGTCAATCTTTGATTTGACCATTAAAAGAATGGTCTTTCATGAGCCTAAAAGATTGAAACAGAATACATTAACATGGGCGACCTAAACGCCTATACCAATATAAAACTTACCGTGGGCGAGCTACGAGACAGCGGGCAGAAAGTGCAATATTGCATTACGGCAATAGAAAACGACTGATAAACCCGCGTGGTATCGCATAATTAATCAGTCGCTATATCAACGAAACAACTGCAATTGTTATTCCGCCGCCATAAAACTGATGCAAAGGTACAATAATTTTTTGAACTGACAAAACTTTGGTTAATTCCCGGGCGCCCTCATCTAAATCCCTGTCGTAACAAACAGGGATTTTTGTCGTGCACCCATTGTCATTTGGAATATTTTTCTTACCTTTGCAAAAATATCTAATATAATGAAAGAAAGTTTTGTCTCCATTGCTGACTGTTCAAAAGAAGATATTCTGCATCTGATAAAGCAGGCTACCCTTTTTGAAAAAAATCCCAACCAACCGGTGTTGGAAGGGAAAGTCTGTGCGACACTTTTTTTTGAGCCGTCGACTCGCACTCGATTGAGTTTTGAAACGGCCGTTAATCGACTTGGAGGACGTGTGATTGGTTTTAGCGATGCCTCCACCACCAGTTCGTCGAAGGGCGAAACGTTGAAAGACACGATTAAAATGGTGAGTAATTATGCCGATGTGATTATTATGCGCCACTATTTGGAGGGCGCTGCACGTTATGCGTCGGAAATCACGGATATTCCCATTATCAATGCCGGCGATGGCGCCAACCAGCATCCTTCGCAGACGATGTTGGATTTATATTCGATTTACAAGACACAAGGGCGGTTAGACAATTTGATTATCACGATGGTGGGCGATTTGAAATACGGTCGCACGGTGCATTCGCTGCTCAACGGGATGTCGCATTTCAATCCGACATTCCATTTTGTTGCGCCCGAAGAACTCCGTTTGCCCGATATTTACAAGCAATTTTTGGATGAAAAGAAGATTGCATACTTCGAGCACACCGATTTTTCGCCGGAAGTAATCAATCAGTCCGACATATTATATATGACGCGCGTGCAACGCGAACGGTTCACCGACTTGATGGAATACGAAAAAGTGAAAAACAGCTACATCCTGACAAACGAGATGTTGGACAACAGCAAGCCTAATTTGCGCGTCCTGCATCCCCTGCCCCGCGTCAACGAGATTGCCTACGATGTAGACGACAATCCAAAAGCCTACTATTTTGAGCAGGCAAAAAACGGCTTATACGCCCGACAGGCGATTATTTGTAATGTGTTAGGCATTAATAAAAAAATAAAAATATGAAGCTGTCATTTGAAAATTTAGGTGCAATCAAAAAAATAGATTTGGATTTGTCAAAGAAGCTATCCATCTTTTGTGGTCCAAATGGCACTGGTAAAACTTATGCTTGTTATGCTATATATGGTTATTTACGTCTTTTGTTGATTGGAATACCGTTATTTAAGTTGGATAATTTATTGAATGAAAAATCAATGACCATTCAATTAGATTACAATGCATTATATAAAGCACGGAAATTATATTTTTCACAAGAATATATCAAAGATGCATTTGGCGTGAAGTCTAATGCTGTGGATTACTTTAATTCATTTAAATTAAATGATTTATCTACGGTAGAGCAATATATAGCATCTTTAAGACAAGATAAATTTGAATTTAATCATGACTTTGATGGCGTGTCAATAACATACAAAAAAGAAAAAGATGATAATCATCTTCATGTAACTCTTGATAAATCTGTTGCTTTAGATAAAATAACAAAACAAACTGAAATTTTTCATTTGGCAATTATTACAAAATATTTATGTAACAGGGAATTATTGTATGCGTATATGTTACCGGTTGAGAGAAATTCAGCATATACTTTTGGAAATGAATTAGCTGCTGACAGATTGGATAAACAACCTCTTCTTGTAGCAAAAGAACAAGATTACCCATCTCCTATAAAAGATTTATTATCTAAGGTTGTTAAATTGAAATCAGCAAAAGATCAGGGTTCTAACTCATCATATCAATCATTGGCTACTGAAATTGAGAAAAACATTTTACAGGGAGCGGTAGAAATATCAAAAGATGGTGCTTTGCAATTTGTGTCAACAAAGACACCTGAACGTAAATTACCGGTTCATTTATCAGCTTCAATTGTAAAAAATCTTTCCGGATTGCTGATTTATTTGAAATATCATGCAAAAAATAATGAACTATTGATTATTGATGAGCCTGAAATTGGTTTACATCCGGATAATCAAATACTTTTGGCTCGAATTTTTGCTAAATTGATAAATAACGGCATAAGGCTACTTATTAGCACACACAGTGATTACATTATTAGAGAATTGAATAATCTGATTATGTTGTCATCAGAAAAGGACGAAGTAAAGAAAAAAGCAAAAGAATTTGGATATGCCATGTACGAAAAAATTAATCCTGAAGATGTAGGTGCCTATCTGTTTGAATATAATGCTGATGAAGATAAATATGTTGACGTAAAAAGATTGCCTGTTGATGTCAATGGTTTTGAAGTAGAAACAATAGACCAAGCCATTAGCTCATTGAATGACCGTTCAATGGATTTATATTTTTCTTAATTTAAAAGTACATATTATGGCAAAGAAAAAAGAATTACAAGTAGCAGCATTGGAAAACGGCACAGTAATCGACCACATTCCAAACGACCAACTATTCAAAGTCGTGTCGTTGCTCGGCATAAAAAAATCGACCACTCCGGTAACGATTGGTTACGGTTTGGACAGTAAAAAAATGGGCAAAAAAGGCATCATCAAAATCGCCGACAAGTTCTTTAAAGCCGACGAAATTGACCGAATTTCGTTGATTGCGCCCAGCAGCCAACTCAATATCATCCGCGATTACGAAGTGGTGGAAAAAAAAATAGTAGAACTGCCCGACGAACTCGTAGGAATCGTGAAATGCAACAATCCCAAGTGCATCACCAACAACGAGCCAATGAAAACCCGTTTTCAAGTCATCGACAAAGACAACATCACCCTCAAATGTGAGTATTGCGAAATGAAAACGAAGAAAGAAGACGTGATAATTCAATGAATAATGAACAATGAAACAAAATTGGAAACCCGGCACGCTCATTTATCCGCTACCTGCGATTATGGTAAGCGTGGGCAATGATGCCTCAGAATATAACATATTGACAGTCAGTTGGGTAGGCACGATTTGCTCCGACCCTGCGCTGTGCTACATCTCCGTGCGTCCGGAGCGACACTCCTATCCTATTCTCAAAAAAAATATGGAGTTTGTGCCGTTTTCCAATGCTGCTACTTGTAATTCTTTTTTCTTTGCCATAATATGTACTTTTAAATTAATAAAAAAATAAAAATATGAAGCTGTCATTTGAAAATTTAGGTGCAATCAAAAAAATAGATTTGGATTTGTCAAAGAAGCTATCCATCTTTTGTGGTCCAAATGGCACTGGTAAAACTTATGC
>BNTP01000211.1 GCA_025996695.1 Bacteroidia bacterium
CTCATCTGTTGTAACAATTTTATCGTCTTTTTCGGTTATTGATTCCTGCTCAGTATCTTTGATAATTTTGTTTTCGTCTTCACTTTCCGTTTTTAAGGCGGTTTTAAGACGGTCTGAAATCGCATCGCTTATAAGTCCTGCGATTGATTTACGAACCAGTTCCTTAAACTGTTCAGCAATTCGTGAGGTAAATGAACCGTCGTATATCTGTTTTACAAAGAACTTTACAAATTCAGGGCTTGGATTGGAAAATTCTTTGGATATGGCACTTTTTAGTTCGCTGGTATATTTTAGTTCGCTTGCAGAGTTAATTATTTTGTCCAAATCAAAATAGGACTTGTGAAACTTTTTTAGCTCCTCAATTTGGACATCTTTCAAATCCAGCATATTAATCTCTAAAAATGGTTTTTCATCCATTCTGTTAGGTTCGGCAAGGTCAGTGTAAAATTTGTAAATAATCCCGTTGGTAAGTAACCCAAACTTCGCCTTTGACACATGAAAATAGCGTAGGAGTTGATTGTCGTGCAAGCTAAGCTCTTGCGCCCAATGCTTGCACTCAATCAATATTATAGGGTTTCCATCCTTAATTATTGCGTAGTCTATTTTTTCCCCTTTTTTGGTGCCGATGTCACACGTCATTTCCGGCAATACTTCCAAAGGATTGAAAACGTCGTATCCTAATGCCTGCAAGAATGGCATAATAAGCGCATTCTTTGTTGATTCTTCTGTTGGCAAATTGTCTTTTAGTTTATCAATTCGCTCCGAAATCTGTTTAATTGAATCTTTGAAGTCCATAGTATTAATTTTAATGGCGCAAAGGTAATACTTTTCATATTATCTTCCAAAACAATTTTTTATGTTGTAAAACATGCTCTAAAAGTTTGGCAGTTCGAGAATTAAAAAGTCCTCACGAAAGTGGGGACTTTTCGTTAAACACAAAATCCATCACTTTTCTGTTAGCGGCATCAATCTTGGTTCTGTCAAAGTTTATGTAGGTGTCCGTTACGGTCTTTGCTCCGTGTCCCAAACATCGCTTTATAGTTGATTCTGGAATATCCAAATAAGATGCAACGGTCGCCCATGTGTGTCGCAACACATACGAGGTCAGATTATCCACGCCAATGGCGTATCCGATAGTTTTTAGACCGTGCTGGTATATTTTTTGATTGCCCTGATTATCCGTTCCTTGCCGCCCGTTCAATCTATTCGTAAAATATGCTTTGCTTTGAAATTGTTCTTGAAAGCAAAGGAAGTGCGTTTTCCCTTTGAATTTGTCAAATAGCGCAGCCATTTCCGGCTCTACTTTAATGGAGTACAGCCGGCCCGTTTTATCACGCCGATAGTTTATTCGCCCGTCCGTAGGAGCTGACAAATCGAAAAGGTCAGTCACATTGATGCCCATGAGAAAAAAAATGAGTTTTGCAACATCCCGCGCCCAGTTCTCTGATTTAGTACCGGAATACGCAAACAATGCCCGCAATTTCTCTACCGAAACATTTCGGTGTTCCGTTTCTTCTTGTTTAATCCTGAAATCATCAAAAGGATATAAATCTTTGCTCACAATTTTTCGTTTTGTTGCTTCACGAAATACGGCGCGAACATTGCGCATGTCAATCGAAATTGTATTAACAGCATTTCCACGATCTTTCAGTTCCGTTTCAAACCGTTGCAACCATGGATAATCGACATCTTCAAAATACAAAACCTTAGGAAAATACTGCTTAATTTTTTTAAGTGTATTTTCATACAGGTGTTTTGTTCTACCGGTTTTAGTATCTATAAAATCCATGAAAAACGCGTCAAACGATATTTCGGAGCTGTTATCATCATGCAAAAACAATTCCTTAAATTTGTCCGGAGGAATGTTCCCGCGCCCTTTCCGTTTGAGGTCGCGCAAAATATCTTCTGCTCTCTCAAATTCATGCATAAGCATATTATTGTTGTTTCGATGCTTAGCCTGTGTGTTTTTATCCCTAAGTGAGAACTGTCTTGCTTCCTCATCCCATTCTTCGGTGAATGCCGACAAACCTGTTGGGACATAATCTTTTTTTGAACCGTAAGAAAATCTAAATTTCACGGGATAACGCCCGTCTTTTAACGCCCGTCGCGTATCTAAAACAATACTTATTTTCATAACTTCCAAATTTGCACTTTTTTTGCACTTTTTAGTGGGCAAAGGTAATCAAAAGTGTTGAAAAAACAAGCATTTTCAACAAAAAATCTTCCGGAAAAAGAAAATTAAAAATTTATTGATTTTAGATAACTTGATGTATTTGAGCATGTTACGTATTAAAATGGACGGAAATATTATAAAGTTCGACTATACGCTCATCAAACGTACACAGAGGCGGTGAAAGACATCAAAGAGGCGATTTTGCGCAGTCAATACCGCGCGGCATCGGCAGTCAATAGAGAACAATTATCGCTCTATTATGGCATAGGGCGGTATGTTTCTCTAAATTCGCGCGACGGATTTTGGGGGACGGGTGCTATTGAGCAAATTTCGGAAATATTACGAAAAGAGTTGCCCGGATTGAGAGGGTTTTCTGCAACAAACATGAAAAATATGCGAATTTTTTATGATGAATGGATGACTGTCATAAATCGTCAGTCGTCAACTGACGAATTACAAAATACTGATAATGAATTAGATACAAATCGTCAGTTGCCAACTGACGATTTGACGGTTAATGAAAATTTATTGCTTGAAGTAAATCGTCAGCCAATGGCTGACGATTTCAAGCCGACCGAATTTCTTCAACTTGGTTTTACCCATCACATGGAAATCCTTAGAAATGCCCGAAAAATTGCGTAAGTCAATGCCGAATATTGAGGAGCTTAAAAAATTATTGTAAAAATCAACGTGAGAACAAAAACAATGAATGCAAGAACAAAACGAGAAGTTGATAGCGTAAAACCTTATCAGGAATTACTTGACCGCATTTCCAAAAGATATGTAGAGGGTCAGGCGCAAGCTGTCCGTTCGGTGAACGAGACAATGGTGAAAACAAATTGGCAAATTGGTCAATTCTATCTTACGTATCCAATTTGTGAAACACTTTCTCACAAATTGAGTTGGTCGCATTATTGTGAACTGGTGAAAATAAGTGATGTTAAACACGACGATATTGGGCAAATGAATATGTACATGGGCTATTTTGCCAAAGAAGAAAATATTGAGGGCGAAAATCCACCCATTTGAAAAAAAATCGTACCTTTGTAAAATAATTTACTAATTATAGAATATTATGCAAGCATATAAATTTGACACAGAGGTGCACGAGGGCATTATTCGTATTCCCGAACAATACCTCAAAGTGTGTTTATCACCTTCGGTGAGGGTTATCATTCTGCCCAAACCCCTTTATTCTAAGGATACGGGAGGCAAAAAAAAATTTACGGCGATGGGGTTGAAAACTAAAAAATTGAAATTTACAAGGGAGGAAGCCAATGCGCGATAAAGCCTTTTTAGATACTAACGTACTTGTCTATTTATATTCCATAGATGAGCCGAAAAAGCAACTATGTGCGTACAAGGCATTTGAAGAATTTGATTGCATCACAAGTACGCAGGCATTAAACGAATTTAGTAATGTCTGCATTAAAAAACTGTATATGCCGATAATCGCAATTTGCCAATCTATTGAT
>BNTP01000212.1 GCA_025996695.1 Bacteroidia bacterium
GGACGGGATAAGTAAACAAAGCAGCATTGATATTGTCCGGATTTTGCTGACTTTTTTCTTTGAATGTTACCACTTTATTCAAATCGGCAAATGGGGAAAGCGTTGCCAACAAATAGTATAATTTGCTGATTTCATCCACATCACTCTGAATATAAAGCGTTGCCTTTTCGGGATTCAAACCACATGCCAAATAGGTTGCAAGGATGTTTCGCACATTTTCTTGCAACAATTTGGGGTCTGAATGCGTAGTCATTGAATGCAAATCGGCGATAAAAAAGAAACAATTATTTTCTTTATCGTCCTGCATCCTCAAAAAGTTGACCATCGCACCATAGTAGTTGCCCAAATGTAAATTCCCTGTGGGACGAATCCCACTCAATACTGTTTTCATATTTTTCCGTAAGTTCCGCTTCGCTACACATACGGTTATGCACATGTAACCCCTGCGGGGTATTTCTGACTTTTTAATTTTTATGAATATCGTACATGATATTCATAATTCTTAATTTTTAATTCTTTTGAGTCGCTCCACTGCCTCAATGGTGTTTTCTCTGTTTCCAAATGCGGTGAAGCGGAAAAAGCCTTCGCCTGCTTCGCCGAAACCTGAGCCGGGCGTGCCCACTATTTGTAAGTCGTTGAGCAACAGGTCGAAAAACTCCCATGAACTCATTTTATTTGGCGTTTGTACCCAAATATAGGGTGCGTTCACACCGCCGTAAGTCTTCAGACCGAGGGCATCCAAACCATTTTTGATGATTTTGGCGTTCTCCATATAATAATGGATGACCGCCTTTATTTGGCGCTGACCGTTGGGTGTGTACACCGCTTCAGCACCGCGTTGCACGATGTAAGCCGTTCCGTTGAATTTCGTGGATTGACGACGTTTCCATAACGCATTCAGCAACAATGTTTCGCCTTTCGAGGTTTGTGCAGTCAATTCTTTCGGCACCACCGTGTAACCGGCACGCATACCTGTGAATCCGGCTGTTTTTGAGAAACTGCGAAACTCAATCGCTACTTTTTTCGCGCCTTCGATTTCATAAATGCTGTGTGGAATATTGGGTTCCGAAATAAACGCTTCGTAAGCGGCATCAAACAGGATTAATGCCTTGTGTTCCAACGCATAATCTACCCATTTTTTGAGTTGATCTTTTGTCAAAACCGTACCGGTCGGGTTGTTGGGATAGCACAAATAAATCACGTCGGGCGTTTGTGTCGGGAAAACCGGCACAAAATCGTTGGCCGGCGTGCACGGCAACAAGTCGATTTTGCGACCTGCCATCTTGTTGGTATCAACATACACGGGATAGGCAGGGTCTGTGATTGCCACCAGATTGTCTTGCCCCAAAATATCGCCGATATTACCGGTGTCGCTTTTGGCACCGTCGCTGACAAAAATTTCGTCTGCATCCAAAGCAATGCCCCGATTCAGAAAATCGGTTTTCAAAATAGCATGAATCAAAAAATCATAACCCGCATCCGGAGCATAGCCACGCATGGTTTTGGCATCAGCCATTTCGTCGGTCGCTTTATGAATAGCTTCAATCACGGCAGGCACAATGGGTTGCGTCACATCGCCAATGCCCAAACTGATGACTTTTTTATCCGAATTTTGTTCCTTATACTCTCTCACGCGGCGTGCCACTTCCGCAAACAGATAATTATTACCAATTTCAGTATAGTGTTCATTAATTTTTATCATGATGTTCTTTTTTATTGTAATGATCGGCGCAACAATTTATTTGACAACCGTTTCCATTTGTGCATTAATTGTTATTAATTCTCGCAAATTAATTCCCGTTTTGCGCCATCGCTCAATCGCTTCCTGATACAGTTGAAAAACCGCCTGTTCAACCGGTGCGAGTTGTTGCATATAGCCGCTACCGGATTGATTGTGTATCAGATTGAAATTGAGGTATTTACCGCCATTGCCGCGTTTAATGGAAAATACCTTGCGTTTGCGGGCGAGGGCGAAATCACACATTTGAGCGCGATTGGAATCCCTGCTTCCTAACATAATCTCCGGCTGATTGCTTCCGGCTTTCACCCACATCGGAACGGCAACACCCACCGGCGGATAACCTAAAATCGTCCACAAAGTAGTCATCTCCGGGTTTTCTCCCGACTTAACTCCCTGTATGACAATGGATGCCGTGGTGGATTTCCGGGGAATAAAATCCTGATCAACGACCCAACCGGACGTTTTTTCCGGCGAAAATTCCGCTTTCAACAAATCAATGCCCAGCAAGGAATGGTAGTACGAACGGGACAAATTGTTGAATAGCCAATGAGGAGTAAAATCCCTGTGGGCGGCCTGCCCTGAAATGATTTCGGTAGCCGTTTGGTGCCGAATATAGCCCATTCCTTCATTGAAACGTCCGGTATAGGAAAAATTCGTGTAGACAAGATAACCGTTTGGCGCAATTTTCGGGTCGTTGGCATCCCTCTTTACCCAATGGGTGTTGTTCACTTCGTAATAGGCGGCACCGCCCTCGGCATCAATCACACCAAAATTGGCTTCGACGCGCATAGGACGCGGATAATTGTCCAAAAAAGTCTCGAAATCGGCAAGATTTTTGCACTCCGACAACGCTTTATACATTAATATACCTTCCTGGTCCATCTTTTTGACCGTATCATTTTTCAAATTGTAGGAAGCCGTATTCATGATTGAAAAGCCCGCGCTGTTGCTCCCTGTCCAAGCTATACCATCTGCATCCGGACTATTTTGCAGTGCCAAAAAATCATATTTGGCACCTTTGAAAAATGCCATCCGGTTGTTTTCATCGTCCGTATCGCGATGTTTCCACAAAAGCGGTCGTCCGTCGGCGGTAACTTTCCCTGTGATAATCGCCGACGTGCAACAATAGGCATTCCGGCAAGCAAAAAAGCCTGCCAAAACCACCAAAACGCCCACAAATATCCTTTTCGCCATCGTAATCCCCCCAAAAATTCTTAATCCCCAATTGTTAATTGTTAATTGTTAATTGTTAGGCGCTTGCTTCAACACATCCGTCAAAAAGTCCCAAAACTTCTGAACGGTGGCAATTTCCACTTTTTCGTCCGGCGAGTGCGGAAATTTGATGGTGGGTCCAAACGAAACGGCATCACTTATTTCCGGCACATTTGACATGATAATGCCGCATTCCAAACCGGCGTGCACAACCGATACGTGCGGTTTGTGCCCCCGCTGTTTTTCAAAAATCGTTTCCATCGTCTTCAAAATAGGCGCGGTAGCATTGGGACTCCAACCCGGATATTCGCCGGACACTTCAAAATTGTCGACTTTTGCCAAGTTGAAAATGCTTTCGATTTGACTGCAAATGGCTTGTTTTTTGCTATCGGATGAACTGCGAGCCAAAAATTTCACACAGCGGCGTGAAGTTGATGCCTTGTGAGGTACAAAAAGCCCTGATTAATGCCGTTGTGGGCTGTCCAAACAATGTAATCAATCGCGTTGCCCTGCTTCCTGCCCTTGTGGAAACGTCTATCAACATGGCGATTATCAATGTTTGCGACGGCACAGCTGAGGTGAAATTTTTGGCTCGCAGTTCATCCGATAGCAAAAAACAAGCCATTTGCAGTCAAATCGAAAACCTTTTCAA
>BNTP01000213.1 GCA_025996695.1 Bacteroidia bacterium
CGGTGACTCCGAACACTTATGGTGAAACTGCACATAGAACACCCACATGGGGATCTCTTATCTTTGTGCCGAGCTTTACGGTGGATGCGAAGGGTCGAATCACGGCTGCGGTTACATATAATGTGACCATTCCAAGCGCCCTGGCCTCTGCAAGCGCTAATGGTTTGATGTCCACGACTCAATACAACTTGTTAAGCGGTTCACAAACAGCGAAGACGTTTCTTGCTGCGCCGAATGGCTCGGCCGGAGCTCCAAGTTATCGCACGATTGTTGCCAGTGATGTGCCGACGCTGAATCAGAACACGACTGGGTCGGCAGGGAGTTTGGCGACGGCAGGGACGATCCGCATAAGCTCAGCGTCAACAACGACATACGGCGGAGCGTGGACGCCCACACCTCTGACTTATACGGCCGGTGGCGACGTTGTACTGGACACACGCATCCGATTGGTAACAGATTCGACCGCCGGCGTGGTGACTGGGGTGGATTACCAAACTCTAAAATCGTTAGCCTTTGTCAATGGAATGGGAGGGACGTGGCGCGGCACCGTTAACAGTAAAATATCTGATACCGGCGAATCTCGCGATGTAGCCTGCGAAACCAACCATGGTTCGTCCTATCGTGTGCCAAGCACTACGCAAATCATGAGCGGGATGCAAAGCAAAAATGCTTCTTTGTACACGATACTCCAAGATCCTAGCCTGTCTAGCCTGGGGGAGCGGGTATGTGCCCCGCGCGATATAATAATGTATGCAACGAACCCTACTGGAAGCACCTTCCCGGGCTCATATCATATAAAAGGGTCTCATCTCCGCATAGTCTCATCTTTAGCGGGGCCGACCACAGATTTTAATTCATCTGGCCCTGGTTATTTGAATATACTCCATATAGATAAAGATTACGCGTCGCAAGCTGCGTACGAAGCTGAAACCGTGAAATGCCTCAATTTATGTTTCTCGAAAAACTAGGTATATGGATCACTATCCATAGTCCAACGTCGGCTCCATCATCATAGGCTTAAAAACACGGTTTTGCCTTGTTAGTGAAACGGCGTGCCTAAATCCGATAGGGGTTTCCTCGGGAAACCCCTATCAGGACGAGAAAAAAATAAACCGTAACTATTGAAAGGAAGCACTGACTTGATGAAAGTCGGTGCTTTTTTTTTATTTTGCAAAGCCTCACTCTACGTTATGTATTTATGACATGATGCTTCCATAAATTAAACGAGTAATCCGCAAGCTCAATTATTAAGTGCGCAAAATCATCCGCACTTACTAATTGAACTCGCGCAATCGATTTCAGCCGAGGTTCCATAAATCATAAAGGATCCGCTGATGAGTTTGTGAAAGGGCTAACACGCATTATATCAGGATATACCGGCACAACTGATTGCAATCGTGCAGAAAGATTGGGTTTAGCATGACGAAAATCCAATTTGATACGATTAACATTTGCGTGCTCGTGTCCCGTTAGGGATAATCTCTCGATCCATTACCTCAACCGTGATAGCCTTGAGAAAAGTGTCCAAATCACAATGCCGGCGGTCACAGAAACGTTGAGGGAGTGCTTGGTGCCAAATTGCGGAATTTCGATGCTGGAATCGCAGGCGTTCATCACTTCTTGGTCTACGCCGTGTACTTCGTGGCCTAACACGATGGCGTATTTTTGTTTGCCTGGCTGGAATTGTTCGAGGGAAACGCTGTTTTCGGCCTGTTCTACCGCTGCTACGTGAAATCCGGCTGCTTTGAGTTCACGAACCGCATCCAAGGTATTTTCAAAATATTTCCAATCGACAGAATCTTCTGCACCTAATGCTGTTTTGTGAATTTCGGCTTGCGGCGGCGGAGCCGTGATACCACACAAATAGACCGCTGCCACCCTAAAGGCATCGGATGTGCGAAATACCGACCCCACGTTGTGGAGACTGCGTACATTGTCTAAAACCACCACCAAGGGAATTTTTTCTGCCAGCTTAAAGGCTTCCGGCGTTATACGGTTGAGTTCTGTGATTTTTAATTTGCGCATGATTTAGGATTTACTTTGCCTCAGTTTTACTCTTTAGGGCTAACGCGTAGAGTTTCATCTGTTTGAGCATCGACACCAAGCCGTTGGAACGCGTGGGTGAAAGGTGCTCTTTCAGTCCGATGGCGTCGATGAAATAGAGATCTGCATCGAGAATCTCGTTGGGCGTGTGACCCGAAAGCACGCGAATAAGCAGCGACACGATGCCTTTGACAATCATGGTATCGCTTTCGCCGAGAAAAAGCACTTTCCCGTCCACGTAATCGGCTTGCAACCACACGCGGCTTTGACAGCCCTCAATCAGGTTGCTCGGCGTTTTATATGGCGCATCCGACGGCGGCAGTTCGCTGCCCACCTCAATCAGTAACTCATATTTATCCATCCAGTCGTCAAACACCGAAAATTCGTCGATGATTTCGTCCTGAATTTGATTTATTGTCTTTGTCATTTTCAAATTTTTTTTGCAAAGGTACGAAATAATTGTTGATTGTTAATTGATAGTTATTAATTGTTTCGTATCTTTGTGGCAAAGATTTTTTATTATGGCAAATGAAAGAATTACCGAAGATATTGTAAGAAATCACTTTAAGAGCGACCCTTTGTTCAAAAGCGTTAAGTTTGAAGAACAAAAGTCGTATAACAAGCGTGTGATTGACTTGCTGCAAACTGCCTCAAAGAGTGGAAAAGGCGTTGGCAAGCCCGAGTTTATAATCTCTTTTCCTGCGGGAAATATTGATTATCTGCTTGTTATTGAGTGCAAAGCCGCCGTTTCCGACCACCGTAGCGTACAACTTGACAACCCAAAAGAGTTTGCCGTTGATGGTGTTTTACATTATGCAAAGGCTCTTTCGGCAGAGTTTGACGTGGTGGCGATTGCCGTGAGCGGGCAAACCGAACAGGAATTGCTTGTGTCGCATTTCGTTTGGCGCAAAGGAGAAAACAAGCCGACAGAAAACAAAGAAGATAAAAAACTTCTTTCAATCAATAATTACCTGAAACTGTTTAATAATGAGCAGTTTGCCGACAATTTGCGAAACGTAGATATTATACAAAAAGCCATTTTTTTGAATGAAGAATATCAGGCATATTCCATTACCGAAATGACACGTTGTACAATGGTTAGTGCCATTTTATTGTCGCTGTTGCACGAGCCATTTCGCATCAGTTACAAAACTTATTCCACTTCCGAAAGTTTAGGTAAAGCAATGTTGTCGGCAATCGAAGGTGTACTTGCTCAAAATGAAATCAGAAATAAAGGGGAAATGATTGGCGAATACAGCAAAATTTTGAATGAGCCAGTATTCAAACAGGAAAATATAAAAAATAAGAATAAAAAGAAAAATTTTCCTTCGGTGGAGGTTGTAAAAGGAATGGTAGAATACCTGCACAGCAACGTTTATCCGCTTATAGATATGGAACAGAGCGGTTTTGATGTGTTGGGGAAATTCTATACCGAATTTATTCGTTATGCAGGCAGCGAAAAAGGGCAGGGATTGGTTCTTACACCCGCGCATATTACTGATTTGTTTTGCGATTTGGCAGGTATTACCAAAAACGATATT
>BNTP01000214.1 GCA_025996695.1 Bacteroidia bacterium
GTGGCCAAATTTGCCAATCAATTGACCGACAATTGGTTTATTCCATCGTCGGTATTGACTGACATGCGCCAAAAATTGACAGATGCATTGTTGCGTGCGCGCAAAATCTCCCTTGTAGGGAAGCGTCTCAAAAGCCCGCCAAATCCGCCTTTGCGAGAGCAACGAAGCAATCCACTTTTTGCGGCACGATTGCATCACTCCGTTTGCAATGACGGTCAATTCTGCCAACGCGATTGGCAACAAGGCGATAGGGGCGTGGTGATGACGACCAAACATTGTCTGCGCCATGAATTGGGCTACTGCACGCGCACGGGCGAGCAAACGTCTTCGCCTAAAGAACCGTGGAAATTATTGACGGGTAGCCACACGCTGAATCTAAAATTTGACTGCCTAAATTGCGAGATGCAAGTGATTTATAAAAAATAACTCACTCAACCTCATATCCGCACATCTGAGCCCCAAAGCATCTTTTTGCGCAAGGTGTCGTAAAAACTTTGATTCAGCCGTTTTACCATTTTAATTGTAAAATCTGCTTTTTGCACACAGAAGTCGGTTCCGGAAGGAAAATCGAGCGAACGTCCGTCCAGCGAAACTAAAAAATCGTGTGTGCGGGATTCGACGTGCACGCGCAGTTGAGAATTGCCGGGAATGACCAGCGAACGCATATTGAGCGAATGAGGCGCGACGGCACTTAGCACAAAATTGTCGGATTGGGGCACGAGAATCGGTCCATTCACACTCAGATTATAAGCCGTTGACCCCGTTGGCGTAGCCACAATAAGCCCGTCAGCCATATATTCCGTCAGATAATCGTTGTTGAGATAGGTTTGAATCGCAATCATAGACGCAGTGTCGCGCTTCAAAAAAGCGATTTCGTTCAGCGCATAATTGTGTGGGGCGGGATAAGGCGATGAAATCTGCAGCAGCGACCGCTCGTCCGTCTGGTAGCGTTGATGAAAAATGTCATCCAGCATGGTATCAATTTCGCCTGTGCCAACCGTTGCCAGAAAGCCTAAATGGCCGGTATTGAAGCCCAAAATGGGAATATTTTGTCGACCAACCCAGTTGGCAGCACGCAAAAATGTGCCGTCGCCACCCAGACTAAACACCATGTCCAAAGGTTGATCTTTATCTGATATAATTCCTTGAACCTCATGCAAATAACCTATTTTTTTTTCTAAATAATCATGAAAAGACCGATCTACCCAAACAGCTACGCCGTAGCGTGCCAAACCATCAAACAATTTCGTAATAAATTGTTGCTTATCCAGCTGATTATCACTTCCAAATACTCCTATTTTCATCTCTATTCCTTATATTTTGCAAAAAATTCATAATTCATAATTCATAATTCATAATTATTTCCTACCTTTGCGATGTAAATTACAATTGAGTGCAAAAGTACGCATTTATTTTAAATAATTAAGAATAGCATGAATTTATTTCTTTTGATTCAGGAAAAAGCTGCGGAATTGGCGACACAAGCCGGGGATGCGCTGATAGATGTTGCCGCACCGGCTGTGACGGAAGCGAAAATGAACATCTTTGCATTAGCTTTGAAGGGCGGTTGGATTATGATTCCCATTGCACTTTTGCTGTTTATTACGATTGGCATTGCCATTGAGCGCGTGTTGGTGCTCAATCGGGCGGCTCAAAAAGATCCGTCATTCATGGAGCGCATCCGCGACTATCTGCATGATGGCAATTTGGCAGCAGCCGAAAAATTGAGCAAGCGCACCGATACGCCTTATTCGCGCATGGTGGAAAAAGGATTGCAACGCATTGGACATCCAGCGAGCGACATTTTGCTGTCTATTGAAAATCAAGGTGCTATCGAAATCGCCCGTTTGGAAAAAGGTTTTTTTTGGGTGGCAACAACAGCCGCTATTGCGCCAATGTTAGGGTTTTTCGGAACGGTAACAGGGATGGTAAGTGCTTTTTTTGCGATGGCTAATGCCGGTAGCAACGTGGACGTAACGGTTTTGTCATCAGGCATTTATGAAGCGCTTGTAACCACAGTTGCAGGTCTGTTTGTTGGTATTCCGGCTTTGTTTTTGTACAATTTTTTACAATCTAAATTAGATGTGGTAACAAACAAAATGGATGCGCAAATCATGGATTTCATGGATATTATCAACGAAACGGAAAGTTCCAAAGAAGCCGCTACAAAACACAAGAAAGAGTTTTTAGAACAACAATCCAACGAAGAAGTTTAATACATTGAATACATGGGAATAAAGAGGAAAAGTAAGATAAATGCGGATTTTAACATGTCGTCGATGACGGATATGATCTTTTTGTTGCTCATATTTTTCATGATTACGTCGACCGTGGTGACGCCGAACGCCATTAAGGTGATGTTGCCCCAAAGTGCACAACAGACTCATGCGAAACCGTTGGCGCGCGTGACGATTGACAAAAAACTCCGTTATTACGTGGCCTACGGCAATGAAAAGGAAAAACGTGTCAATTTTGAAAGCATCGTCCCGTTTTTGCAAAAATGCTATGCCGACAATGATGAGATGTATGTGGCGCTGTATGCCGACGAAACAATTCCATATTCAGAAGTGGTCAAATTGTTAGATATTGCCAATCAAAATCATTTCAAGATGATTTTAGTGACGCGGCCATAATAAAATTAGAGTTTAGTTATTAGAGTTTAGAGTTGATGAAGAAATTGACGAAAGAAGAAACGTTTGGATGGTCAGGAGCAATAGTTATTTTGCTTCTGCTTATTCTTCTGCTTTCTTTGGTTTATATGAAAGCGCAGATTAAGCCGCAGGAACAAGGCGTTTTGGCAATTTTTGAGGAAGTTGAAACTGAAATTCCAGAATTAGGGGTGCCAAATCCGGCTAATGGAAAGGAAGTGACATCGGAAGAAGCCTCTGCCGCCCCTGTGGTGCCGCCGATACCGGCAAAACCAACAGTCGCTCCACCCAAACCCACCACTCCGGAGCGTGTTCCGAAAACAAAGCCGACGCAAAAACCACCGATTACGAACCCCGACCCGGTGCCTGTCAAAGTAACTACACCATCGCCGGAAGAGATAGCCGAAAAACAACGTTTAGCAGAGATCGCCGAGGCAAAACGAAAACAAGAGCTTGAAAATAAGCAGAAAATAAATGCTCAAGTGTCGGCAGCACTTGCAGGAGGTCAAGGAAATGGACTTGCAACAAATCCCAATAGTGGCAATGGAACGGCAGCTATCGGCGATTATGCCGGCGTAAGCATTCATTTGGAAGGTCGGGAACGAGCCGGCAATCTGCAACGCCCAACCTATTCCGGAGAGCAAGAGGGCACTATCGTTGTGATTATTACTGTAAATCCGCAAGGCAATGTGATAGACGCCGCCATTCGTCCGAACGGGACAA
Source organism: Bacteroidia bacterium (assembly GCA_025996695.1). Classification (GTDB taxonomy): domain Bacteria; phylum Bacteroidota; class Bacteroidia; order Bacteroidales; family Azobacteroidaceae; genus Azobacteroides. The sequence goes on from BNTP01000214.1 coordinate 3,372, forward strand.
ACATTACGAATAATCAGATGCGAAATTCGGCCAAAGAAGCCGCTCGCAAAACGAAATTTAATGCCATCAATGACAGGGAAAACGCAACAGGGACAATCACATACAAATACAAACTAAATTAGAGTATAGTTATTAGAGTTTAGATATTAGAGTATAGTTATTAGAGTTTAGATATGTAGTCGTCATTGCGAGCTACAAAGTAGCGA
>BNTP01000215.1 GCA_025996695.1 Bacteroidia bacterium
CATTATTTTTGCAAATTCACTTAGTCTTTTCATAAATTTTTTTACACCAATTAGTATTAGTAATTATTGAGTTTTTTGTATGTAAAGCGCTTGCCGAACATATTTTAACATTTTTACAACAAAGCACCGACAAAGGTAGAAATTTTTTAAACAGATTCCGTAACTTTTTAAGTTAAATTTTCATTGTGAATTTTATGTTTTACAACATCATTCAGTTTTTTTCCGCCCGTATTCAGGATTTATCTTCAGCAAAGACACCGCAATAATCGGCACAACGCTGCAAATCATCACCCAAATGAAGAAATTGTTGTAGCCTAATTTTTCTTGCAACCAGCCGGCAAACATGCCCGGTATCATCATGCCTAAAGCCATGAAACCCGTGCAGATGGCGTAATGCGCCGTTTTGTGTTCACCTTCGGAATAATAGATGAGGTAGAGCATGTAGGCGGTGAAGCCAAATCCGTAACCGAATTGCTCCACAAACACGCATATATTTATCATCAGCAGGCTGTCGGTTTGCGAAAAACTCAATAATTACTAATACTAATTGGTGTAAAAAAATTTATGAAAAGACTAAGTGAATTTGCAAAAATAATGCTCTTAAACGGCCTCTTGCTTCTCGCAGGGGGGGGGGGTACTGCCCGCATTCGCAGCATCCCCAGACGACGCTAAAATCGCCGTATCGGGCGTTGTGTCCGATCAGGACGGAGCGGTTATTGGTGCCAGTGTCGTCGAAAAAGGTAATCCTGCTAATGGAGTTTCAACCGATATTGATGGTCGATACACATTGCAAGTGCCGTCCGATGCCACGCTGCAAGTATCTTATCTTGGTTATGTGACGCAAAGTGTAGTTGTCAATGGCAGAACCACGATAGATATTATCTTAAAAGAAGATTCCAAATCACTTGAAGAGGTCGTTGTTACGGCGATGGGGGTAAAAACCGAAAAGAAGCGTTTGAACTTTGCTGTGCAGAGTGTCAATGCCGATGCTCTTACCGACAAAAAAGCAACGAACTTTGTCAATGCCCTTCAAGGTAAAGTCGCCGGATTGAGTGTAACCAATTCGGGCGGCTCGCCTAATGCCGGCGCACAAGTAATTATTCGGGGTATTTCATCCGTCAATCCCAGCCAAAGCAATGAACCGTTATTTATTATGGATGGTGTGCCCATTGCAGGAACGGGTAGTACGGCCGCCGATATCAATCCCAATGATATTGAAAATGTAACCGTATTGAAAGGTGCTGCCGCATCGGCTCTTTACGGACAAGATGCCGCCAATGGTGTGATTATGATTACCACCAAAAAAGGACAGATAGGAAAAGTCGTTACTACGGCGAATGTGAGTTGGCAAATGGATATGCCCACACGTCTTCCACAATTGCAAACCAGTTATGCTCCCGGTTCCAAAGGTTTTTATGTGGACAAAGCCGGCGGTGGTTGGGGGCCTTTATTGAACGAAGGCGAACGCATTTATGATAATGTAGATAATTTCTTGGGCAATGGGTTCTATCAAAAATACGATGTTAGCCTTACCGGTGGCAGTGAAAAGTTTCAAGCCTACGCTTCTGCCAATTATTCTAAAAACGAAGGTATTGTTCCGAATGACTATCTGAACAAATTGGGAATTTTGGTGAAAGGCACTTACCAACCGTTTAAAGAGTTGTCTATTACCGTTTCGGCCAATCTTACAGAAAACACCTATCGCAGTTTCAGTGCAACGGGGATGTCGTCGGTTTACAATTGGCCCATTACCGATGATATAACCAATTATGAATTGATTACCGGCTATCCGCGCTTCAGGTATTATAATGATGTAAACAAATACGATTCGCCCGTCAGTCCGTTATTCTCGCGATACAACGATCATGGAATCAATCAAAAATTGCGCAATATTATTAACGGATCTGCCGAGTGGAAACCAATCAAAAATTTGAATATTACCGGTCGCATAAGTTACGATACCAGCTCTTCCGGTTACGATGGTTACACCGTGCCGCGTTGGGACGATTCGGTAGTGTATCCTAACATGCAACTTCCCGAAACTCCCGGTGAAAATGCTACCGCAACCGATTTGGCAAATTACGAAAAGGCTATGAATGCCTACAATGTATTTTTGGATAAATATAAAAACACTCCCTATCTGACCGACAAAGATATTGAAGATATAGATAAGGATAATTTAGGTGCTTACAGCGCTTCGAGCAGTCGCAGTCAGTTGTTTACTGCACAAGCGATGGTGACCTATAAATTGGAATTACCTCGTGAATTTAGCGTTGATTTTTTGGCAGGAACCGAAGTGAAAATGTCCGAAGGTTTTTCTATGGCAAATAGAGGGCGTGATTTTATCATACCCGGCACATACAGTTTGAGTAATACTAACTCCAACTATATTTATTTGGGCGATCGTACTGCTACTCACAGCCAGAAACGAATTTATGGTTATTTCGGTGAAATTCGGGGTGATTACAAAGGGATGGCCTCCTTGAGCGTAACCAGTCGTTGGGATTGGTCTTCTACCATTATAACCAATCCGTATTATTATCCGTCGATTACCGGAGGGTTACTTTTCTCAGAATTGTTTAATCTTCAAAATGATGTTTTCAGTTACGGAAAATTGCGCGGAAATTATGCCGTAGTCGGAAAAGATGCTCCTGCTTATTTGTATGACCGCCGGTTTAAACAATTTGCGACCTATCCGGACAATGGTTACGGAATAGATCCCGGATTGTCTTCTGCCGACAGAAATTTGCAACCGGAAAAATCATATTCTTATGAAATCGGAGCGGATTTGCGATTTTTCAAAAATAGTACCCGTTTGGATATGGCTTATTATTCCACCCAAGTGGATAACCAAATCGTTACGGTGCGCGTGTCGCCTGCATCCGGCTATATTCTTCAAGTCAGAAATGAAGGGGCTATACGCAATCAAGGCGTGGAATTTACTTTAGAACAGGACATTATCAAAAATCACGACTTCTCGTGGACGGCAGGACTGAATTTCGGTTTGAATAGAGGTACGGTTGCCAGCCTTCCGGAAGAGGTGGCTGAAATTACCGGAACGCAATATGGCGATATTTTTACTTCGGCTTATTTAGGTGGTTCTACTACCGGGCTTTCGGGAAAAGACTACGCTCGTACAGAAGACGGGAAAATTATCTGTGGAGAAGACGGTTATCCTCAAATTAACCCCAATAAAAACGAATACATCGGAAACAGGGAGCCTAAATTTATCTCCGGTTTGACAAATACATTTCAGTACAAAGACTGGTCATTGTCGTTCCTTTTTGATGGACGATTGGGCGGTGATGTAGTCAATGTGACCGGTCGCGGGCTTATCTCTAACGGACAAAGTAAAATGTTGGAAACCTATCGTGGACGGCAAATAGTAGTAGATGGCGTTGTAAAGCAAGCTGACGGCTCTTACGCACCCAACGCCACTGCCATTACGCTTGACCACAAAACAATTAATGATTATTTTTATGGTGTAAGTTCTAATTTTGTGGAAGACGGCTCTTTTATTCGCTTGAGTTATGTGAATATAGGTTATTCTGTTCCTCAAC
>BNTP01000216.1 GCA_025996695.1 Bacteroidia bacterium
TGTTTGCCGACCAGACCAACAAGAAAGCAGGCGAATTTTATACACCCCGTTCCGTTGTTCGCTTGATGGGATTAATTACCGATGCCAAAGCCGGAGAAACCATTTATGACCCTGCTTGCGGCACGGCAGGGATGTTGCTCGAATGTCTTGAACATGTGAAACAAACCGGAGGCGACCCGCGTACCCTGAAGTTATTCGGACAAGAGCGAAACCTGACCACTTCGACCATTGCCCGAATGAATATGTTTCTGCACGATGTTGCCGATTTCAGCATCGAACGAGGCGATACTTTGCGTGACCCGCGTTTCTTTGAGAATGATGTTTTGCGACAATTCAATATCGTAATCGCCAATCCGCCTTTTTCACTCAAAGAATGGGGCGCAGAATTATGGGCTGGCGATGTTTACGGCAGAAACATTGCCGGAGTGCCGCCTCAAAGCAATGGCGACATGGCTTGGGTGCAACACATGATAAAATCAATGAATACTGAAAACGGTCGTGTGGCTGTTGTTTTGCCTCATGGAGCCTTGTTTCGGAAAGGCGCAGAAGCCAAAATTCGGGCTGCCTTGTTGGAAATGGATTTGTTGGATGCTGTTATCGGATTAGGCTCCAATATTTTTTATGGTGCAACACTTTCGGCTTGTATCCTTATTTTCAGGGCGCACAAAGAAGCGCGGAAAGCCAAAAAGGTATTGTTTATTGATGCTGCCGACCAGATACGCACAGGACGTGCTCAAAACTTTTTGGAAGAGGAACATATCACACGGATATATCAATGGTATGCAGACGGACAAAATGTGAAGGACCATGCAAAAGTGGTATCCTTAGCCGATATAAAAAAGAACGACTACAATCTCAATATCCCCTTGTATGTGGAAAAAGAGATTACAGACGACCTGCCTTCGTTGGACGATGCGTTGAGGAATCTGAAAGAATCTGCACAAAAGGCGCATGAGGCAGAAAAAAAATTAAAAATATTATTACAACCCCTCGTAGAGACGTGGCGTGCCACGTCTTCTTCTATCAATAACCCCATAAAATCATGAACCTGAAAGAATTAGAATCGTATCTGTGGGGCGCAGCCGTTTACCTGCGAGGCGTTATTGATGCCGGAGATTACAAGCAATATATCTTCCCTTTGCTGTTTTACAAACGGATATGTGATGTATATGATGAAGAATACCGCATTGCCCTCGAAGAAAGCGACGGCGATTTGGATTATGCTTCTTTTGCCGAAAACCACCGCTTTCAGATTCCCGAAGAGGCACATTGGAAAGATGTGCGGGCGGTTACAGTCAATGTGGGGCAAGCATTGAGTAAGGCTTTTCGGGAAATTGAACGTGTCAATGCCTCACAATTGCAAGGTATTTTTGGCGATGCCGAATGGACAAACAAAGAACGTTTGACGGATGCCATGCTTTGCAACCTGATTGAACATTTTTCGCAACGCGACCTGAGTGTGGGTAATGTGCCCAACGATATGCTGGGACAAGCATACGAATACCTGATTCGCAAATTTGCAGACGACAGCGGACATACGGCTGCCGAATTTTATACTAACCGCACGGTAGTCCGGCTGATGAGCCTGATTGCTAACCCGCAAGAGGGCGAAAGTGTGTATGACCCGACCTGCGGAAGTGGCGGTTTGTTGCTCAACTGCGCCATGATGCTGAAAGATGAAAATCGGGAATATCGAACATTGCGCCTGTACGGGCAGGAAATCAACCTGATAACTTCCGCCATTGCACGGATGAATATGCTGTTGCACGGATTTGAAGAGTTTAGCGTGGAACGTGGCGATACCTTGAAAGCCCCGCGTTTTATGGCGTTCGATGAATTGCAGAAATTCGACATCGTGCTGGCTAATCCGCCCTATTCCATAAAAAGTTGGGACCGGAAAGCCTTTATGAACGACCCTTTTGGCAGAAATATTTGGGGTACTCCTCCGCAAGGTTGCGCCGATTATGCTTTTCAGCAGCACATTATGCAGAGCATGAACGAGCAAAGCGGGCGTTGCGTGGTCTTGTGGCCCCATGGCATATTGTTTCGCGATGCCGAAAAAGCCATACGAACAGCCATGATTGAAAGCGATTGCGTGGATGCGGTGATTGGCTTGGGTGCCAACCTGTTTTACAATTCGCCGATGGAAGCCTGTTTGCTGATTTGCCGGATGAATAAACCCCAAGAGCGAAAAGGGAAAATCCTTTTTATCAATGCGATAAACGAAGTGAAACAGGAAAAAACAACCAGCCGCTTGGAAGAAAATCACATCCAAAAGATATTCAAGGCATATCGGGGATATAAGAATATTCCGGGATTTGCGAGGGTGGTTAGCGCAAAGGAAATTTTGCAGAACAATGCCACATTGAGTATTCCGCTCTATGTATCTCGCAATCAGGAAAAACAGGAAAGTGCCGCCTCATTGCAAGAGGTGATTACAGCATGGGAAGAAAGCTCGGAGGCTCTGCAACAATCATTGGAAGAATTATTTAAAACATTGGAGGCGAAATTATGAATTTAGAAAAATCGCAAATAGATTTCATTACCGAAATCAAGCAGAAAGTACGTCAGGCTCAATATGAGGCTCTCAAAACGGTCAATGTACATCTCTTAAATCTGTATTGGGAGATAGGAAAGTCAATAGCCGAAAAACAAGTTGAAAGTTGGGGAAAAGCAGTAGTGCCTACGCTCTCGATGGAGTTACAAAAAGAGTTTCCCGGCTTGGGTGGATTTTCTGTTACTAATCTGTGGCTGATGGCGCAGTTTTATTCTGAATATCACGATGTTGAAAATCTCCAGCCATTGGTTGGAGAAATTAGTTGGACTAAACACATTGTCATTCTTAATAAATGTAAGAGTAATCTTCAACATCAATTTTATATTCTGGCAACCAAGAAATTTGGATGGACTAAAAATGTACTCATTCATCAAATTGAGAATCAAACTTACGAAAAATATTTGCTCAACCAAACCAATTTTGACCAGACACTGCCCGAAACGATAAAAAATCAAGCCTCCTTGGCGGTGAAAGACGAATATACGTTTGGTTTTTTAAACCTTGCAGACGAACATTCCGAAAGTCAGTTAGAGACGGCATTAATCAATAACATTCGAGGTTTTTTGTTGGAAATGGGCAGTCAATTTGCTTTTATTGGCAATCAGTATAAATTGCAGGTGGACGATAAAGAGTATTTTGTTGATTTACTGTTATATCACAGGCAGTTGCGAAGCCTCGTTGCTATTGAATTGAAAATTGGGGAATTTCAGCCGGAATATAAAGGAAAAATGGAATTTTATCTTACCGTTCTGAACGAAACAATAAAGTTACCCGATGAAAACGATTCCATTGGCATCATTATCTGCAAGGAGAAGAACAGAACGGTGGTAGAATATTCGCTGAAATCGAGTGCTATGCCTATCCTTAAGTTTGCGGAGAAATTAAAATCCGGGGAAAAATCGTTACTTTTGTTGTAAGAAAGTAAAGATTTAACCGACTGACAAATGGTAAACTATATGCCTACTTAGATTTAAAAATCTACACGCCGA